>JBBRRG010000087.1:0-5773 GCA_038200895.1 Candidatus Nitrosocosmicus sp.
GAAATATTGTTGAGCTTATTAATAACTCTTGAAAGAACAAAAAAAAGATCAGATAGTCTATTCAAATATATCAAACACAATTTATCAATTTCATTATTTAAGAATAAACTTGTAATATGTACTTCAGCTCTCCTAATTATCGTTCTTATTATGTGACAATATGAAGATTCGATTGACCCGCCAGGTAAAATAAAGGATGTTAGTGGATTGATTGTTTTTTCAAATTTATCTATCGAATTTTCAATATATGATATATCATTATTATTAATACGGGGGTAATCTTTAAATTTTGAGTTTTGGTCAGGGTTTGCTAAATCACTCCCTAAAATGAATAATTGATTTTGAATTCTCAATAACAGTTCTGCTATATCTTTGAATTTTTCATCTAGTTTTGTATAGTAGGATAATAATCCGATATTACTATTAACTTCATCAACCGCTCCATATGTTATTATTCTCATATTATTTTTTTTTACTCGGATACCATTAAAAAGGCTAGTTTCTCCCATATCTCCAGTTTTAGTATAGATTTTCATATATCTGATATATAAAAAATTTTAATTATTAAGCATATATTATTTATGAATCAGAATTATAATGTGTTTTAAATATTAAATTTGTAATTTATATAAGAAATTAATAGGCATGAACATCAGATTTATGTTCTCTCAAATATTTTTTCTTTTTGAATCGTTCATTGCATTTATCGCATTTATAAGGATTTTCAAATTCTATGAGAAATCTCCTCTTTTTTTCTTCAGGAGTTTCTAAAATTGATGAAGACTCATTAGCTGAACTGTTTAAGTTGTCTTTATTTATCATAGCTAATCATATATGATATTCTTATACCTTAATTAGGATTAAGATTGAATTTTCTTGAAGAAATAAGTATATAAATTAACCCTAACATTTTTTCTTTACTTTAATAAAAACAAAGCAATAATATATATATTTAAAATATCAAATTATTTTTGTGTGCCGTCGTAGCTCAGCCTGGAAGAGCACTCGACTATTCAAATAGGGTGAAGCTGAAGACCGAGCTGTCGTGAGCTCAAATCTCACCGGCGGCACTCTTGAAAATAATGGATGTAAATAATGATGATAAATCTCAAAAAGTTGTTTTGTTCTCACAGAAATGTGTTTGCATACAGAAAATATAATGATTTTGATTTTACTGAATACCAAATGTGTGATAATTGTGGAAAAATATTGAATATGTTAAAGGGTTTTGACGAGGATATTAGGGGGTAACTGCTATACGAAAATATCAAATATTAACATTCAAACATTACTTATATTTTGGTGTATAGGAGCTGCAACATCTGCAATTGCATTGTTAATTCCTGTTTACACAGTATTTCTTTTGGTGGGATTTATTGGATGGACAAGCGTCGGATTGATTACCTTTATAATTATTTACAGTCTAAAAAAATAATTGATTTTTCCTTTAATCTTTTCCCCCTTGCTCTGGTATTGAAACGAGGGTTACAGTCGAAGTTATACCATTTATTTTTCTTATATTCGATGTGATAGTATTATTCATTTCATCAACTGATTCAGTTTGAATTTTTACGAAAATATCGTGTACTCCATATGTACCACGAACTTCTTTTACTTGTTTTATTTGTGATATCTGTTTAATTATCTCTTCTTCTTTTCCTAAAATACTGTTTATCAAAATATATGCAGTAGGCATTGCATATTAAATTATAATATATTATTTTAATCTATTGATGTGATGTATAGGAGCTTATTTAAATAATAACTCGATACATTCAATTGTAAATTTTAATGAGATTGCCTATAAATGAAAAAGTAAAGAGTATTGAATTTGTTAATTATATAAATAGTATAGATAAAGAACTTAGAGATAATTTTGAAGCCTCAATAAAAAAAAATCTAGAAACTATTAAAATAAAGGTGATGTTGGCAGATTTTACTGTTATAGAAACAAATACTTTTGATCCTGATAGAATATTAAATTATTTTTTTAATAAAGAAAAGGAAGTTGCATCATTGAAAAGTTGGAAGGTAGTTCCTGTCCAATCAACAAAAACAGATGATCTGCATAGAATTTTTTTTCAAATTAGTATTGAAATTGAAAATTACTATTTTTATGTATATATGGGAATTCAATTCCATTCCCTTTTGTATTATAAACTAGACAAAGATGTTATTAGTATAAATAAAAAAATTAAAGAGTTAGAAGATATTAATCTCAATATCAAAAATGAAATTTCAGTTAAAGGCGATCAAATCATCAAACAAGAATTAGAAAAGTTGGGTTATAAGGATATAGGTAATACTGAACTATTTGAAGAACTTTTTACCAAACAAGACCTTTCTGAAAAACTTACTGAAAAAGCATCCAAAATAGAAGATAATTTTCCACAATTAAAACAAAATTCGCAATTGATTGAAACTTTGAAAAAAGACTTGGAAAATTTTATAATCGAACTATATCAAATAAACCAGGCATCTATAGACTCCAATAAATTGATGATAGGGGAGGAAGGAATAGCATTCAATATGGATTTCGAATTGATTAAAAATAAAAAGAAACAAGAAAAAACCTCTGTTATTGATTTTGAAAAAATAGACAAAACCGAAATATTAAAAATAAAAAAAGAGTTCTCTTATCTTATTGATCTATTTAAAAATAAGTAAAACAAATTGTATTTTATTTATAATATTCAGAATAAAAAATTATTTTTTTCGTATAAAGAAATGTTATGTCAGATTGATTTGATTTTATTTCTCAAGAATTATAAAAAAAATCACAATCAGGGCAGTGAATTAAAGGTTTAATTTTTCCGACTGTGTAAGATAAGTCGCAATGTTGCATACAACAGTCTTCACAAAGAATATTACATTCAAATTCCCCTTGTCTTTTTCCAATTAAAATTTTATGCCCATTCTGATAATCATAAGCAATTACAGATTGATATCTTTCTCTTTGATCTAATGCTTTTTGTAAATAGAGTAAACTTTCATGATTATTTTTTGAAACAATGATTCTGGATCTACTTTCAGCAGAATGAAATTCTTCCAACATATATAATATTATAGTTATATTATAATTTTATTTTTGTTATTACTATTTGATAGGGTCCAAGATGTCCAGATAGACTGATAGTTTTAGAAATACACAAAATTAAATAATCGCCAGCAAATGTAATATCATTCTTCGCTTTTTTTTGATTCTAATCTAACATCAATATTGGTCTCTTGTTTAAATTGCTGTTATATGTATAATCAAAATTTGTTTTTTTTATTGACATCAAGTATAATAATGATACTTGTTATCCTTGTAACAACTAAACTTAAATTAACCTCGACTCTTTTTTAATTTGGGAAACAAAATTTCCAATATAGATCTAAAAAATATTAAAGAAGCTCAAAAAATATTATTGCATTCTAATATTAGAAAAGTGGACCTAATAAAATCAAATACATTTTCTAATATTTGTGGAAATAATGTTTATCTAAAACTAGAATGCCTGCAAAAAACTGGATCATTTAAAGTAAGAGGAGCAATAACAAAGATAAATAATTTACCCGATGATCTAAAAAAAAATGGAGTAATAGCTGCATCTGCAGGAAACCATGCTCAAGGTGTAGCTTATGCTTCTTCTATGAAAAACATTCCTTGTACTATTGTAATGCCACAAAATGCATCTCCTGCTAAAATATCGGCAACCAAATCGTATGGTGCAAAGGTTCTATTACATGGAAATGATTATGATGAATCATCATCTTCTATAAAAGAAATCGCAGAAAAAGAAAATAAGACGATTATACCTGCATTTGAAGATCCTGACGTTATCTCGGGCCAAGGTACAATTGGTTTAGAGATAATTGAAGATTTAAAACATATTGATGAAATCTATATTCCTGTTGGTGGTGGAGGGTTAATCGCAGGTATATCATTGGTGTTAAAATCCCTTAAACCCAATGTAAAAATTATTGGAGTCGAGTCTGCTGCTTTTCCTACAATGAAAAGATCATTACAAGAAAATAAAATAACTAAACTTCAAACAGGATATACAATAGCAGATGGAATTGCTGTTAAAACACCCGGTGAAATGACATTCGGGATCGTAAAAGAATATGTAGATGAAATTGTTTTGGTTGATGACCTTTCAATTGTAAAAACAATGTTCTTATTAATGGAACGATCAAAGATTGTAGCAGAACCAGCAGGAGCTGCATCCCTGGCTTATCTTATTTCCGATTCAAAGAGTAAATCAAGGAACAAAAATATCGTATCTATAATATCTGGAGGTAATGTAGATATGTATCTTTTAGGCCAGGTGGTTACAAAGGGATTAATGCAAACAGGACGATTATTAAAGATATTTGTAGAACTTCCCGATAAACCTGGAACTCTAAAAAATATTGTAGATGAAATAACAAAAGCTCATGTAAATATAGTAGAAGTCGTTCATGATAGACTTAGTTCAAATATTCCACCTGGTACTGCTGGTGTTTATTTGAGTCTTGAATTTGAAAATAGAGATCAATCAAATTTTCTAGTAGAGCTTTTTAAACGCAAAAAAATTACTTTTAAAATCATAGAGTAGAAAAAAATTTTTATTGGAAAAAAATTTTAGCAAGATGATTAAATTGAATTAATACTAGTTTACGCAGTTACACAACTAGGTTGCAAAGCAATATTCTCTAAAACCAGCCCTATCTGCGGTCATCCCACCAACACTTAGGAGAATAAATTCATTTTCTCCATTCAAAAATGATTCACTAAACTTTTTAGTATTATTATGTAATTTTTCATAATCATCGATAGATATCTTTGTTCTGGGACCTATTTCTTTATCCAAATCCATTTTACTTGCAATTTCTTTATATTCTTCTTGGAAAACCCCTGAAAAAACCATGGCACTGCTACCACTTCCATAAGATCCAAAACCAACTCTTTTGTTATAGAGATCTAATCCTTTATTGTTTTCAAATTCCACTAAACTCCTCAACCCCATATACATTGAAGCAGTGTAAAGATTTCCAATAAGAGCAGATGCTTCCAATGACGAAGACATTTTTTTATTAAAAATTTCTTTATAAAAGCTTGTTTTCATAAATTCTCTTCTGAATTTCTCATCTGCTTTCATAAACTCGGTATCTGCTATTAATGATTCAATAGTTCCTCGTGGATCTTTTGGAATAGGTTCATTTAATTTTATTTGAGCGATTATATCTTTCCATCGAGGTAAATGACGCCATTCGTGTCTTAATAGATATGCTAATGCTTTTTCTCCCATCCTTCTATATGGCAAATGTACATTTATGTAATCAATATGATCTATAATGGATTCGTCATCCTTGAGTTTTATAAATCCCAGTTTTATGGCCTTTTCTTTATAGGCTTCTAGTGCTTTCCGTACTTGGATAAGATAAAGTAAGTTTGAATAAATTCCATTTACTAGGGGGGTAACTTTTCCAAATGGTCTATAAAAATCATATTCATTTTTTATTATTGTTGATGTAACTTTGTCATCGAAGGTCAATAATCTTGGATTATCTTTTATTAATAAAGCTACAGCACCAGCACCTTGAGTATATTCACCTGCCGAACCAATATCATATTTAGCTATATCACTGACAATAACTATTGCATATTTTTCATTATTTTCGCCAGCCCTAATCCAATTTGCATTATCATAAAGTGCATAAGAACCGCTAACACAAGCAAATTTGCATTCTATGCCTCCTGCATGTTCTAGTGAATCTTCGCCATAAACTTGTTCTAGCATTCCGA
>JBBRRG010000088.1:0-5700 GCA_038200895.1 Candidatus Nitrosocosmicus sp.
AATTATAATACCATCGGAGATAGCGGATTAGAATTTTTGAAAAAAATAAGCCAAGACGGCAAAGTAAAAGTTAAATCATCACTAAACCCAATGGGATTTGACAGAAAAAACCTACCAGATCTATCACAAGATTTTATAGATAAACAATTGGAAATTACTAAAATATATGAAAAGATAGGAATTACTCCAACTTATTCATGTATTCCTTATGAAATATTACCTATACCACAATCAGGAACTCATGTAAGTTTTGCCGAGAGCAATGCAGCAGTTTTAGCAAATTCGCATTTAAACTTAATAACTAATAAAGAAAGTGCATTAAGTGCTCTTGCTAGTGCTATTGTAGGAAAGACACCATTTTCAGATTTGAGAAATGAAGAATATAGAAAACCAACGATAGAAATAGTAAATGAGTCAAAAATTGAAAATGAATTAGATTATGGTTTATTAGGATATTTTGCTGGAAAAACAATAAAAAAAAGCTGTACTGGTTTATGCAATATTTCAAAAAATGCGGACTTTTGGAGCATTAAATCACTGTCTTCAGGAATAGGAACGTCTGGATCATGCGGCATGTTCCAAATTAAAGAACCATCAGAAAATAACGAAAAAATAAATTATGGAGACAAAGAAATGGAAAAAATAAAAGACGAGTTAAATACTTCTGAAGACGGCGAAATAATCACATTTGGAAGTCCTCAACTTGGAATGGAAGAGATTTGCAAGATCGCTGTATTAATGGAAGGAAAGAAATTTACAAAGTCCTGTAAAATTTTTTGTCCAAGACCTGTATTTAATAAATCAGAAGAATTAGGAATATCATCAATCTTACGGAAATCAGGAGCAGAATTTGTCTGTGATGCATGTACATGTCTTACACCACTGATAAAAAAAGAAAATTATGACAGTATAATAACAAATAGTGTTAAGGCGGCCTATTATATGAAGACATCAAACAAAATATCAGTAGCATTAAAAGATGTAAAAACGATCGTAAAAATTTATTCAAAGTAATTATAAAAGAGAGATGAACAAAACAAAAAATATAAAATGTAAGCGTATTGTTGGAGGGATAACAAAAGGAAAATTACTATTTTCAGAACAACCATTGAATTTTCTTGCTATGCTCGATGTAAAAACTGGTCAAGTAATTGACATAAATCACGAATTAATCAATAAAACTTTAAGGAATAATATACTTGTTTTTCCTAATTCTATTGGAAGTAGTGTTGGAGCATATACAATTTTTTCATTGAAAAACAATAATACATCTCCAAATGGAATAATTTGTACAAATTCCGTCGACATTACAACTGCTTCTGGATGTGCAATCTCAAATATTCCATTAGTATTCATAGATAAAAACAATTTCGAAGAATTAAAGAACTATTCGGATAAAACGGATAAAAATAGTAATGGAATAATACTTGATGCAGAAAACGAAATTATTACATTATTTTTCAATAATGACAAATCTATATAATCCAGATATAATCAATTAATAATATCTCGACATATGGCTTTCGATGGGCGAACTGACCATCATTATGGGATGAAGATAAAAGTCCATATGTCGAGATATTAATTATATGTTTGAGACATAATATAGAGAGACATATTAACAAATAAAAAAATATAGAATAAGAAATCAAACATATGTAAATACAAAACATTTTTGTATAATTTCTATTCTAGGTATATTATTGGTCAAGGTTTGTCCAGAATGTGGAGGAAGTTTAAGTCTAGATTCTATTACAAAGAATTTTATCTGCAGAGGATGTGGATTGTATGCGCCGAGAGAGAAGATTGATGAATTACATGAAAAATTAAATAAAGTTGAGGAAAGACATGGAAAAGATGAAGAATATTTAGATTGGTGGCAATCGTCCAAAAAAGATAAAAGAAATCAAAACTAATCTTTTAAAGATATTTTGTTTCCAATAAAAAAATTGTTTTACAAACAGAACAAATATCGTTGTTGGAAATATTACCGCATTTTAAACAAGTCCTTTTTAGATCATGAATTGATTCTGAATGAGAATTTTGTATTATTTTAGATATTTTATTTACAGAATTATAACAATTATATTTTATGCCTGGATGAATCTTTTCTAATTTATTAAAAAATTCACGAAAATCAGACCTAATACTTTCATTCATATATGGACATTGTTCTGACTGAAAATCTATTCCAGAAAGAAATGCATAAAAAACAATTTCATTTTCATAGATCTCCAAGAATGGTTTTATTTTTTTTAATCCAGTGTCATATTTTATAGGTGTTGGATACATCCAGCCAATTCTATCTATGTCACCAGAAAACAGATTCATCATAAATGTTTGAATATGATCATCTAAATTATGTGCCGTGGCCACCACATCAGCATCAACGAATTTTGCAGCGATATCAAGTGCTCTTCTTCTAAAAGTTCCACAAATCGAACATGAACTAATCTTTTTTGAAGGTCTCTGAAGCATTGCCTCATCCATACTTGTTCCAAATAGATCCTTGTAGCTAAAAATATTAATAGGAATATCAATTTTTTCACAATGATTTTTTACGATTTGAATAGATTCTTCTCTATAATCTTCTATTCCTTCATCGATTGTTATTGCTATAATATCATTACAATTATTTTTTTTTAATATTTTTTTTAGAATAGATAAAAGCGTAAGACTATCTTTTCCTCCTGATACTCCTACAGCTATACGTTCACCATAACCAATCATAGAGTATTTTGAAATTGTATGCAATGTTTTATTTTCTATAGAAAGTAAAAAGCAGGTTCTACATAGAATTTCTCCAGAGTAAGACCTCTTAAAAACACTATGATTTAATTTACATTTATTACAGGTAACTAACAATATAATAAAACAAATAGGTTAGCGATTTAAAAGTTGATTGAAAATAGCAATAAAATAGATTTTATCTGGTGGTGGAAAAGGATCTAGCAAATGATATCCATGCATCAAAAGCATTTGTGCTATATTCATTAAAGGTATCAATTGCTTTATGATAAATTTTCATGTTTTCTCGAGAATTATCAATTGTATCGAAATTATAGTTATTACCAGCATAAAACGCTTTCACAAAATTATCAATATTTTCGTTTGATTTCTTAAACAATTGTTGATAAGTATCATTGGGTTGAGATGTGGATACATTTACAAACTCCTTTATGAATTTTTTTTGAGATGAAATGGTTTTAGTTATTGTATCTTTAGTAGATTGAATGGAATCTAATTGAAAATCAGATACAGATTGTAAAAATCTTGGTTGAATTTTAACGTACTCATCAATAGATTTAAGAATATTATCTTTTATTGCATCAAGAGTTTTTTCCATTGTTTGCTCGGTCATATTTATATAGCTATTAGTATTATCAATATTATTATAATTTTTTAAATCAGTATGTTGACTCATAATTACATTAGAACGCTATCCCTTATAAGCTTTACCTCAAAAATCCTTTAATTTCCAGTTAAAACCATTAAAGGGTTTAATAAATAAAAAAAATTAAAGTTGAGTTCCGCAATTTCCACAGAACTTGGTGCTTCCGGCTTGTGCGCCACAGTTTGTACAGTATTTACCACTAGCACTGGTACTGGAACCATCATGGGATGTTGTTATTGGTGTCTTTTTACCTCTTGTACCAGCAGCAAAGAATGCAGCCGCAACTCCACCTATAATTACACCAATGACAATTATCATTATCAGAGTATTATCAAGATTGGATCCGAACATTGCAGTACCAGAACCATAAGCACCCTGTTGTTTAGCATTACCAATTTTTTCTTTTGCCAATTTAAGCTGCTCTTCAAGTGTTATACCACCTGAACCTGCTGGAGCAGAATACTGTGCATATGCAATATTGAGAACTGGTAATACAAGTATAGCACCGATTACCAATGAAAAAGCCGCCATCATTGAATAAGCCTTGTTCATATTAAAATTTACTCAAACAGGAATTATATAACCTTTATGTTAACTTAAGATAATAACATTTAAGATATGTTAATTTTTATATTAAATAGAAAGAAATGGCGCGAACTCATGCTCATACACATGGAAAATCTCACACTAACAGACCCACTTCCAAAAATGCCCCATCATGGACCATTGCAAATCAAGAGATAGTATCAAAAATAGTAGATTTTGGAAAGGATGGATTAACTGCAAGTGAAATTGGTTTAAGACTTAGAGATGAATTTGCAGTTCCACTAGTAAAACCGATATTAGGAAAAACCATCACACAGGTTCTAGAAGAAAATAATATAACTAAAACTATGCCGGAGGATCTAGAAAGGCTTCTTCGAAAAGCATTAGGATTACAAAAACATTTGAATAATCATAATAGTGATAAAAGAAATGTTAGATCACTAGAACTAATTGAATCTAAAATACATAGATTATCTAGATATTATAAAAAAAATTCGAAAATTCCACAAAATTGGAAATACAAAGCGGTAATTGCAAAATTAGAGTAAGAGAATGGGGGCTAAAGAACTAAAAAATAGTTTATTTATTAAAAGCCAAATATTATTAAAAGAGATAGAACAGAAAAAAGATATTTTTATTTTCACCAATTCAACGGTTGATGGAGTTATAAGTGGATCCATTATTTTAAAATCTATTTTCAATAATTTAGGAAATGCAACGATAAGGTGCTCTTCTGGAAAAATTGAAAACAACATGGATGTAATTATCAAAGAAAAGCATGATTTTTACGTTTTCACAGATTTTAATTCGAACCTCATTGATGATATCAATAAAATTTTTAATGAAGACAACTTTCTATTCATAAATACCGATGAAATCACAAAATCAAATAACGATAATGCCTATGAAAATATCTTAAATCCATGGGCATATAACGTAGACGGACAGAAAGAAATTACTTCTGCAGGGTTAGCCTATTTTTTAATTAAAAATTTTGATAGAAATTCAAATAGTTTATCTTTTTTGCCAGTAATTTCAGCCATTTCAAAAGAACAAGATATTGGGGAAAATAAATCATTATCAAGCTTTAATAATGAAATTTTACAAACATCTTTAAAGTTAAACTTAATAGAACAAAAAAAAAGATTGGATATTTCTGAAAAAGAGACAGTACCAATAACGAATGTTTTAGAAAACAACATAAATCACTATATTAAAGAAATAACATGGAACAATGAAGCGAGTTTAAAGATAATAAAGGATTCGAATCTGCTAATTGATACATATGGAAACTCAAAATTATTCAATGAATTAGATGAAAAAGAATTTGCAAGCATCTATGAATCTATTGTCAGGTTCTTACAGGATAATTCAAAATTAAATAATAATCAAATAATTAAAGATCTGTTATTTGGATATAGTTATATTCTAATTAATGAAGAAGATGAAGGTTTTATGAAAAATGCAAGATCTTTTGTAAAAGTATTAAGATTGTGTTTAATTTCACAGAAAAGTGGGCTGGCTTTATCTTTATGCCTAGGTGAGAGAGGTCAAATATTAAAAGATGTTTGCGCTTTGGTTATAAACTATAATAGCGTAATAAAGAAAACAAGTTCTCAACTCTTTGGAGAAAAATGGAGATTTTATGATGATAAAGAAACGATTTTCATTAATGGCGAAGGAATTTTAGATGTGACCAATGTTAGTCCATTTGTTTCATTTCTTGAAAGTTCAGTTTCCTTTGCAGACAGGTTAATATG
>JBBRRG010000089.1:0-5597 GCA_038200895.1 Candidatus Nitrosocosmicus sp.
AATTATCATATCGATCTTTTTTTTCGAATTATTTTTTTTGCTTTTTGGCCATCTAACTCAACTTCATCATCCATCATTGGTTTAGATAACGGATTTAACTTTGCTACACGGGGTATCGCCATTACAAATTGAATATGAAAACATGTAAAGGATTCACATAATGAACAATAAAGTCTATTATTATTAAAATGAATTTCGGCCGTTTTGTTTTCTTTAAAATCCTTGATATATATGGTATCTCTACTGCAACCATCTTCAGATAAAAATGGAGCATAATGTTTTAGAAATTCATCCTTTTCTAAGATATCATGAAGTAGATCATTAACAAAACCTCCAAAGTGTTCATTAACAAATGGTGATTTTTTTTTCTCTTCAATCCATTTTTCCTTTAATTCCTTAACTAAATCCACTCGCAATGTAATCAGTTCAGAACGTTTTGATCTAGGCATGATAATAATAGATCTACAATAACTACATATTTATAATTATAATATATATTTTTATATAGTTTAACACATTAATACACTGCGTAATACATATAAACATGCCCGATATCTTATTTGCATGAATAAAAAACAGATCAAAGAAAAAATTATGATTTGTCCGCAGCAACAGCAACAGCAACAACAGCATTATAGTTTTCATAATACAAAGAAAAAAAGAGCATCCCAAAAGAGAATTAGATTAATTCTAACTAAAAGGGTGTAATATTTTGGATTCACATCATAACAGAATAAATATAAATGCAGTATCACCATTTTCACCATCACCATCACCATCATCACCACATTTCAATAAAATCATTAATGCTTATGATGAATTGATGGACAATCGTAGAAAATTGTTCAATATCCCATCTATTGATAATTTCTTTTATTTCCAGGATAAAAAAAATATTAGTATAATTAATAGATGTAAAGCAACATATTTCTTATATCATCTTGTTACAAAATTATGTATAGAATATGCAAAAGATAATGAAAAAAGCAAAACCATTTTAATAGATGGAGGAGGAAATAATTTAGGATATATTTATCTTGATTTGACAAAATTATCAATTAAAGAGCACAAGCAAAATCAGCAGTTCACTATTAATCAGATACTAGACAACATAATAATATCGAGAGCATTTACATTCTATCAATTAGCAAATATCATTATCAAGGAACTACCCACACTAATTCAAAAATTAAATTGTAAAATACAAATAATAATTTTAGATATAGTTGATGCATTACTTTCCCCACCTTCCCATCAAGTCAAATCAAAATTAATAAAAAAAGATACGGCAAACACTACAGAAGATAAAATAAAAATCTTGGATGAGATATTGCAAAATATAAGTAAACTCTCAAAAAATTATTTTTCCATACTTGCATTTACGGACTTTAAGAAAGCATTCGATAAAAATATTTTTTCACATTTTAATCAAATACTAGAAATAGATAGTATTTATAACAACAAAAGCAACAAGAATGAATCGATTCTTCACATTAAAACAACGTTCACTGAAAAGTCTTTGATTTTCGATAGTATTTCAGAAACTATATAGGAAGAAAATACAATGGGTCGAACTATTCCTTCTTTTAGATTATTAATCGATATAGAAAAATTAGAATGGAAACAATTTCGAAAATATTTTTGTAGGCAAGATAAAAAAATCTTTAACAAACTATTCTCTATTCCAAAGATATATTGTCATTCTTTATCCAATCTAGCAAATCCAATAATAATTCAATCTATTTTTATGGCAATTTTATTTCATAACGAAAGACAGTTCATTTAATAATAAAAGAGCATATGAAAGGAAAAAAACTGGACAATCTAACACAAGAATCATTTAAAGACGAAAACTGTCAACAGATAATTGATAACTGGAGTAAATTTACAGATTGTTTAAATAAAAATGATAAAACGCGCTTTATAAAAATGATAAAAGAATGCTATCTTAAATATTCAAAATCAATAATGTCAAATAAAAGAGAAAAATTCGATCCCTGTATAACTGAATCGCTTTTAATGGCATTAATTTTCGATCAACAAAAACAAATTGACAAGATTAAAGAGAAAAGATATTTTGAGTTTTTCCAATCATAATATCAATTTGACGGATATAAATTGAGTAATAACACTGCTACTAATACTGCCGCCACAGGATGGCTAGATGATAATTATGCTGCAAAAGATAAAATGATTTTATGGGTAAAAGAGAAAAATGGAAATGTAAAAAGATTAGAACATTCTTGGACACCATCTATCTATGTTGCATCATATTTTAAAGCAGATTTAAAATTATTAATACAGGATAACCAAATCCTATCAGTTATTAAAGAATATGATTTTGTAAAAAAGTATGAATATCCAGGAAATAATGAAAAAAGAGAAGTTTTAAAATTAACAGTGAATGATTCATCTCAAATAATCAAGTTAGCTAAAAATATCGAAAAGCATTGTGGAAAATTCGGTCAATATAGATTATATAATGTAGATATAATGAAAGAGCAATCTTATTTGTACGAACATGATCTATATCCACTTGGGATTTACCGAATATGGAAAAATAAGTGTAAAGAAAATGATTTTATATTAAAAAATATAAACAATGATAATATATATTCTTTTGATTATACCATTCCCAATTTTAAAACCATTTCATTTAAAATTATCTCCAAAAAAGAATCTTCATTATACAACCTCGATAGTAACAGTAGTAGTAGTACAACATCTGATGCCAAAATACAAAGTTTTACAATAAAA
Organism: Candidatus Nitrosocosmicus sp.; assembly: GCA_038200895.1. Taxonomy (GTDB): domain Archaea; phylum Thermoproteota; class Nitrososphaeria; order Nitrososphaerales; family Nitrososphaeraceae; genus Nitrosocosmicus. The sequence goes on from JBBRRG010000089.1 coordinate 2,758, forward strand.
ACACATGATAAAGACGAGAATGAACGAGACGGTAAAGAGATTCATATATCTAAAAACGATGAAACTGAAACCATATTAGAATTTTTATCCGAAATCAAAAAAGTTGATCCGGATATAATTTTAACATCAAATGGCGATCAAATTTTATTTCCATATTTGTATCATAGATCAAAAATTAATAATATTGTAAGCAGATTCGAACTATGCCTAAATAGAGAACAATCTCTCAATCTTACACATAACGAAAGCAGCAGCAATCAATCCATTTCATCATCATTTGTTTCATATGGTCGCACTTATTTTCGGCCTAAAGCATTTTATTTATATGGCAGAATTCATATAGATATTGAAACATCTTTTATATATAAAGAAACAGGATTAGAAGGTCTTTCTGAAATATCAAGGATTTGTAGAATACCTTTACAGATCGCTTCAAGAGCTACAATAGGAAAATGCCTTAGCAGTCTATATTTTTATAATGCAGAAAAAAAAGATATACTAATTCCATGGAAACCAATTACTTCAGAAGTATTTAAAACATTTACAGATTTATTAAATGCAGATAAAGGAGGAGTTGTTTTTGAATCAAAACCAGGAATATATGAAACAGTAGCTGAATTAGATTTTGTTTCCCTATATCCAAATATAATGTTAAAAAAAAATATTTCTTCTGAAACTATTATTTGCAATTGTTGTTGCTCTGATTCAGACAATAAAGTTCCAGGACTTGAACATCTTTATCATATTTGTAAAAGAAAGATAGGAATAGTTCCCATTTCTTTAAAAAAAATTTTAGAAAGACGTATGGAATATAAAAATAGAAAAAATGATATCTCATTAAATATCAAATATAAAAGCGTCTATAACAAAAGACAAGCTGCCTTAAAATGGATTTTAGTAACATCTTTTGGTTATTTAGGATTTAACAATTCTAAATTTGGAAGAGTTGATGCCCATATAGCAGTTTGTGCATTTGCAAGAAATATTCTTTTACAAACATCAAAAATTGCTGAAAGTCATGGATTTGATATAATACATGGAATAGTGGATTCCATATGGATTAAAAAAAAATATGATAAGAAAAAAAATAACAACAACAATTACAATAACGATGGTAAACATATCCAAGATTATTTAAATTTAAAAAAAGACATAGAAGATAAAACGGGCTTTCAAATATCTTTTGAAGGAATATACAAATGGATAGTTTTTGATTCTTCCAAAGGAGATCCGCAGCTACCTGCATTAAATAGATACTTTGGAGTTTTTGAAGATGATACTATTAAAGCCCGAGGCATAGAAGCAAGAAGACATGATACTCCATCACTATTTACAAAATTTCAAAATGAGTTATTACAGGCTATATCTCATACATGTAGTATTGACGATGTTATAAGAATGATACCCAATTTAGAAAATGTTCATAATAAATATCAAAATGCAATTTATTTTAAAAAAGTTCATTATATGGAATTGGCATTTGCTAAAAGAATTTCAAAAGACAGTAAAGAATATACTAATAGAAGAACAATAGAAAGCTGTGTAATTCAACTTTTATCAAATAATGGAAAACGGATACATGCAGGCGAGGAAATTAAATACATTATAACCGATTTTTATAGCAAAATACATCTAAAGAGAGCCATACCAATCGAATTAGTTGAAGATCCAAATATCAATTATGATAAAAAAAGATACATCGAATTGCTGTATGATGTTTATTATTCCATAATAAAGTATTTCAAATGATTGTTTTTTAACATCATATATTTTTTTTATTCATTGAATATAAAAATATAGCATATTATAACTTAAAAAGTATTTTTCTTTAAAACATGTATAATTGACATAATCGAAATATTTCAACTTGATTATTATTTTTAAATTAATGATTGTATTTTAATATACTAATATCAGCAAAACAGACTAGTTTGCAATGACAAATTGCATTTTCCAATCTTAATATTTATAAATCAGTTTATGTCAATGGGATTAAAATTAAAAAAATCATCACCATCAATAATATTAAAAGAAAAGAAACAAATAACAACTCGCCATTTTGATATATTATGATAAATCAATTTTTATCAGTTCAATAATATTAATTAGTATTTGGAAAGAATTTTTTGGCTTTTTCTAATACCAATATTTCATTTTCAGTTAATGAATTTTTATCCGATATCCGTTTGAATTGAAGAGCATTAACAATTGCTTTACCTCCATAACGATTATTAAAATAGATGAAAATAGAATTTGTCGGTTCTTTTATTTTGTTATTTTATCTGCCCAAGGCATCAATTCATTTTCTGAATACAAATAATTGTACCAATAATGATTTTTATCATCATTTCTTCCATGCATTCTTATTATTGCATAAGTGTTTGTTACAGCATTATTTTCATCAGATAGAAATCCTAAATCTTCTTTAGATGGAGAATCAGTCATCACCGATGCGATATGATAGTGCCGCAACATTTCAAAAGTCCCCTCTGTATTCCAAGGAGGATGTCGAAATTCCATTGAATAATAATTATTTTTCATGTTTTCATCATCATCTGCTAGTGAACTCAATCTATCAAGAAATCTTTCAGTTTTTGCAAATTCTTTAATTGTAAAACTTGGAGGCAATTGAATAACAACTGTTCCTAATTTATTTGTGTCCATAAGAGGAGAAATTTTGTCAAAGAACTCCAAGAAATCACGAAATACGTTTTTATCCATATCCAATCTTTTTTCATGTGTAATTATTTCAGGAACTTTAATTGAAAATTTAAAATTATCAGGTGTTGCCTTACTGAGGCCTATAAACAAACCTTTGGTCATATTAAGATAAAATTCTT
>JBBRRG010000090.1:0-5529 GCA_038200895.1 Candidatus Nitrosocosmicus sp.
CTGTTCATTTTGTTTTATATTGGAATCAGTTTTTGAAAACGATAACTTGTTTGCGGATACAAGGCGTTCTGTAGCAGCAGTTATTTCCCACGGTTCAAAAGCCCATAAGGAACCAGATAATGGAAGTTGCTTTTTATCAAAATGCCATATATCAATATAAGAATCAAAAGTATTATCTTTGTTAAATTTTACTCCTTTAATTAAAGATAATGTTGGAAGTGTCAAAGAAGAAAACTCCGAATCAAATGTATGATCACTATTTTTTGTGTCTACGGACCATTCATACTGGAAATAATAAGGATATAATAAATCATATTTATCCATTGGAATTCCGTTATGCCATTTAGAAAATAAAGGAGTCATTTTAATTTTCGTTAAAGCTGTTGAATTATCATCGGTATTAAATTTCCAGGTTTGATTGTATGGATTCCAAACAATTGTATCATTTGGAACCGCAATTTTATCATGCGGTCCATTTGACACGACCTCTGTCCAATTGTTCCTATATGGCATTGGGTCCCCGGTATAAGGGTTTAAAAGAATTGGATTATCAGAAATCATCGAATAAATTTTTTTACAATAAAAATCCTTACAACCATCAACATTATTCCAAGCCCCTTGATAAATTTGGCTCATTCCAATGTTGAATGTATTATTACCTGAACCGTTCTTTTGAGCATTCATAAACGATATCTCATTAGCAATACCGCTAGAATAATCATTGATTAGCCCTTTAATCTTACTTGAAGTAACATATGGATCATCTGATTTTGCAAAAAAGAGTCTGATTGATTCTTGAATTCCTATTAATTCGGCTTTTTTTAATAAATCGTTTCTTTCATCTTTTGAAGTGAAATTATTAAATATTAATTTTTTAGTCAAGTTATCAACAGTTGAATTAGAATACTGCCAAAAGGAAGGATTTTGGAAACCTGGCATATTGCCCTCCCAAGGTGCATACATCTGACCCACTGAACCAGGATTATAATGCAAAAAAGAGCTTGAAGCATATGATTCGGTATAAATGTTCCAATTCAGATCTATTGGATTAGATCCATATACAACCTGATTTGCCTTTGTCAAATCACCATAATCTTTTATAATTGAAAAACCAGCTTTCTCCACTTCAGAAGCAACGAGATCGCCGAATGTTTTTCTTAAAGGATCATCATTTCTTATTTCTATTTTAACAATTACAGGCTTTCCCTTAAAAATCCATTTTCCATTGATATCCATTGTGGCACCTATTTTTTTCATTGAATTGGATATCAAACCCAATGCAAATTGGGGATCATATTTTATTTTTAATGGTTCAACAACATCTATGATGTTTTGATATTCTGGAGAATATTGTCCATATGCTTCAACAATCTGGCTACCAAAACCTTTCAAAATATCATTTACAATAAAATTCCTATCTATTAAAAAATTTAAAGCATATCTTATTTCTTTGATAGAGAAAGGATTGAATATTTGCGTATTATTTGCAGGATTAATTAAAAGACCGTATGAAAAACCATCTTTATCATATATTTTTAAATTTGAATTCTTTTTTGCATCGTTAATTAGCTGCAATGGAATGTGCGACAAATAAGTATCAAGATTACCATTACTTAATTCCTGATAAGCAATATTATCATTAGGATAACGTATAAATTTTAATCCATCAAGATATCCACCAGTAGTATTGGATGTAAATAACGACGGAGATGAAAAGGAATAATTAATAAAATTAATACAAATGGAAAATAATAAAATAAAAAATAATAGAGCAGTAATTAAAATTTTCATAAAATTAATTTAAAATAGGGTCCTATAAACTTATAAAATTTAACTATAGTTAACAGATATTTGTAAACCTACCTTTTATAGTATAAAAAATTATCAATTAGTATATAAATACTAACCTTGTATTTTTTTTTATGAAAAACAATCTTAAAAGAACTCATGCATATAGCGCTCAGCGGACTGAAAGCAAAAAATATGCCAAGGCTGAAAGGAGAAAAAGAAGAAAAGCAAGATATTAAATTTTTATTCTTATTTCGACTTTATATTTAGGTAAAGGTTTTTTGTTTCAACCTCTTAATTGAAAAATTAATCAATTATTGAATTGGTTTATAATGATTAGCACTCTGAGATTATTTTTTTAAATGAAATGAGAGAAAAGACATCATTAATCAAAAAAGAAGACATCTAATAATAATAAAATTAGCAGGCCTTATTATGCTAATCGATATATTTATATGTAAGTAAAGGTATAAATATATGTAAAAATGCTTTATAAGTTTTATGGTGAATTTAAATGGTAAAAGATATCTCCATGTTTGGCGACAAGTGCCCTAGATGTGGCAAAGGTCCAATGGTTACAGATAATTCCACCGGCGAAATGTTTTGTGGCAATTGCGGGTTTGTAGTAACTGAACGAATTGAAGAAACAGGTCCGGAATGGAGAGCATTTTCAAAAGAAGAACATGAAGACAGAAGTAGGGCAGGAGTTCCAACATCCTTAGCAATGCATGACATGGGATTGGCGACTATTATAGGGCCCGTAGACAAAGACGCTTCAGGTAAACCCCTTTCAGCATCCATGAAAAGTACTATAGAGAGACTAAGAACATGGGATAGTAGAAGCCAAGTTCATGAACCAGTAGATAGAAATTTCCGACAAGCTTTTAGTGAATTAGACAGGTTAAAAGACAAACTAGCCGTTGGTGATGCGGTTATTGAAAAAGCTGCTTATGTTTATAGAAAGGCACTAGAAAAAGGATTGGTTAGAGGCAGATCGATTTCAGCATTAGTTGCAGCCGCCCTCTATGCAGCATGTAGAGATACAGAAACGCCTAGAACTTTAAAAGATGTAGCAAATGCAAGCAATATAAAGAAAAAGGATGTAGCAAGATGTTACAGGCTTTTAATAAGAGAGCTGGATTTGAAGATGCCTGTAGTTGATCCAGTGAAATGTGTTGCCAGAATAGCCAGCAAGGCAGGACTAACAGAAAAAACCAAAAGAAAGGCTCTTGAAATACTCAAAAAAGCAGAGGAGGGAAAAATTTCAGCAGGTAAAGATCCTATGGGATTGGCAGCAGCTGCATTGTATGTTGCATGTGTAATGAACGGAGAGAACAAAACACAGAAAGATGTAGCTGAAGCGGCGGGTGTTACAGAAGTAACAATAAGAAATAGGTATAAAGGTCTCAAGACACATCTAAAATTATAGTTTTCTAAATCCATTTTTTATTTTTAAAAAAATATTTTAAAAATACTTTAGTTTTTTGACATGTAAATATGATACCAGCAATAATAAAAAAAACATATACAAAAATTAAAAAATAGTTAGATGATTCTTCACTCCACGAAGTATTGAATATAATTGAACCCAATAAGCCATAAGAAAAAATAACATAATTAGAAATCCAATGAAAGATGATCGAGGTTCCAAGGCCATACCGATAATACAGCCATCCCAAAAATATTCCGCCTAAAGTAGCTTGAGTTATTTTTCCAATCTCATAATTGCCTCCAAAAATAACATGTGCTAAACCAAAAAAAATAGAATTAAGTAATATGACTATAAATAGTAAATTCTTATCTCTACCTTTTTTAATAGATATATTCTTGCTAGGATGGATTAATGCTGAAATAAAAGAATTCTTATATTTAAAAATGATTAGTGATAAAGGAATGCCTAAAAAAATAACTCGGAATAAGATTTCTTCGTTTAATGGTGCACCAGTTAAATACAAAAAAGATAGAAGAGGATTACTTACTAAAGGATTTCCAATGTGTATTCCAAATGATTGTTGAACTAGATCTATAATAATAGAGAGTAGGAAATATGCAGAAAACCATTGAATTGTTATAAAAAGATAATTTGATGAGGAAGAATCAAAAGAAAAATCAAAATATTTTAAATTGTTTTTAGATAATGGATTATGCAAAAAACCTTTAAATAAAAAAATAGGGTTAAAGATACAAACTAAAAATATGACAAGATAAATAAACCAAAAAAAAATAAAAACTATTCCAAGATTAAAATGAATATTAGATATGCCCAAAATATTCAATAGTAAAAAATTTAGTAAAACATCACTATGCCAAGTAACCTCTTTTCCTATATTTGTAAAATAAACTACATAAATACCAATAAAAATAGAACCAGTTACAACAAGGAACAGAAAAAATATGAGAAATTGATTTAAATTATTAATATGTTTTTTTAAATAAATATTTTTAATCAAAAGAATGTACTTTACATTACTTCAATTGAAGATGAATTAAAGCCTTTGAGTACCAGATAATCCTTTACATGGTCTCTGTGATCGCCTTGTAATAAAATGAAACCATCTTTAGCAGTTCCTCCACATGCCAATCTACTTTTTAACTCTTTAACTATTGTTTGGATATCATTGATTTTGGGATCAATACCTTCGATCATTGTGGTAGTTTTAGAAAATCTTCGTGTTTCCAATCTAACAACAATACGTGTTTCTTCTTTATCTAACTCTCCGCAAGCACATAAATCATCTGGAAGGCCACATTTTTTGCATATTACAGCCATCTATATTTATCTTCTTTATCTAAATCCTATTATTAAGCCTTCCTTAACAATGCTAAAAGTATAAATAGATTCATCTATAATTAAAAGAATATTTTTATAATTGATCTTTACCAATTCATAAATTCTTAATATGATGTTTTATCAATACTTTGATTTTTCAATAATTCAACAGAATCATTTAAGAACAGTTTTTATAAAAAGAATTTGTAAAATATAGCGGATTCTCATTATGTTCCCAGCAATTCTAAACTTGAAATTTCCATTTGATCTAACAAAAGATCAAGAAGATGCAGTGTCCGCATGGATCAACAACAAATACAAGGGATCAATAATTTATTCTACTGGAACAGGGAAAACAGAGATAGCCTTTGAATGTGCTAAAAGAGCAGCAGCAACAGCAAGCACAGGAGCCGCATATGCCAATTCATTCATTTTTAAAAAAGAAAGTAAAATTATTAATAATTTTAAAATATTATTTTTGGTCCCAAGAATTATATTAATAGAACAGAATATAGAGAGGCTGATTAAATATAATATTAACAAAGAATCCATAGGTACCTATTTTGGCGAAAAGAAGAATGAAGCCGAAATAACAATATCTACATATCAAAGCGTGATTAACAATCATTTTTTAATTAGAAATGCAGATATGATCATACTCGATGAGGTTCATTTTATTAGTAACACTGCATTTTCATATGCCAAACTTTTCAAAATAATAAAAGAAGATCCCAAAAAAATGATTTTGGGATTGACAGCAACAATAAATGAACTTGATCCTAAATATCAGGATATAATCGAAACAATTCCCCCTGTAAAGAAATATCTAATTAAAGAAGCTGTGGAGGATAAAAGATTAGCAAAACCAGAGATATTGTCAATGGATGTAACCCTCACAAGTGCCGAGAAAGAAATATACAATAAAACAAGCGAACTAATAAAAAATTTATCTTTTAAATTAAATGCATATG
>JBBRRG010000091.1:0-5514 GCA_038200895.1 Candidatus Nitrosocosmicus sp.
GGAAGTGGAAAAATATTCAATAACACTCCAATTCTTTATAATTACATTACGAACTTTTGATGAAACAAAATTATTCCATTCCAAATCTAAATTATTGGGTTCAGAAAAAATTTTGCGTGATAAAGCAGACCGGTATAAAAGATTTTTTACATTGGTAGAAGAAATATCCTGTCTATTAGCTTGTAATGGTTTAAAGCCAAAAAGTTTTAATAGTAATCTTTCAACTCTGTCACCAGTATATGTAATAAACTTAGATTCTGGAACACGGATAATAATATTTTTTCTTAACTTTTGAAAAGGTATAGAAACTAAAGGAGGAAAATATTTTATATAAGGAGAAAAAAACACGTAATCACCCAAAACATGGATGTTTCTATTATAATCAAACGATTCAAGAATCATTTGTTTTCGAATTTCAAAAGAAAAAGGAAAACTCCGGGTAGTAACTTCCTCTTTGTTTTTTAAAAATCGTACTGGGAAAATATAAACTTTATAATTCTTTAATAAATTCTGTATTATTCTTTCGTGCGAAAGTGTTAATGGATTTAGGTGAGCTAAAAATATTGCAGCTGTATTATTTTTATTTATACTTTTTTCCATAATACAAAAGGAATAGATATTAAAAACTTTTTGGGATTATCAGGTATGTCTTTTAATCTGAATATCTATTGTTGATACATTTCTAGTTCTGCCATCTTCTGCTTGAACTGTTTCTGATCCAATTATGATATCACCGATAGAATAACCTGCATTTTCCATTCTTTTTAATATTATTTGAGATACATCCACAGCTCGTCCAATACTTAGACCCCTTGCTTTTATAGTTACAGAAGGTTGATTTGCTAATTGAATTAGTGTTGAAGTCACATATGCCATCAGGGGTTTTTTTCCTATATATATAGAGTCTCTTGTAGGATTATTTTCCTTATTTTGTTGATTAGATTGTGATTGTACTTCTGACATCAATACAATTAATAAATAGGATAATTTAAATCTAAGATTTTTAAAGAATTTTGTTGTTTTTTTTTCTAATAAACAACATAAACTAAGAAGGATCATTAATATTTTTTTCAACTGTCATTTTTATATCATTTATTTTATTCCTAAGTGAATCTATTCGCAAATCAAATTTTTTTTGATATTCATCTAACTTTAGATTTAAAAATAAAATCATTGACAATTGTTCTTTTTTATTTGGAGAGCCCTTGGTAATTCGATAATTGATAGAATTTTCTGGAGTAATATCTTTAATCAATGAGTAGATTTCATCTGGAGTTAATCCATATTTTGTAAAATCAGTATTGATTAAAACTTGAGAAATATCGTCGATATTTAATAAATTAAGTGGAATATTGCCTTTTTTTACTGCACAATCAACTAGGCCACCAACTAATTTATGAGAAGATCTAAATGAAATTTTTTTCCTCTTAATTAGTTGTTCAGATATATCAAGAGAAATTGCATAACTCTCAGATGAAATATTATACATTCTTTTTTTGTCAATAGTAATTGTATTAATTATTCCATTGATTATCAATAAAGAATCTTCAAGTATTAAAGATATTTTCCACAATGGAGGTTTGATTTCTTGTAAATCTCTACTATAACCAGATGGCAGTCCTTTTATAATTGAAGAGATGGATTGAAAAATTCCAGTAGCTAAACCAGTTTTTCCACGTATAATTTCCAGAGGATCAGGATTTTTTTTTTGAGGCATAACAGAAGAAGAAGAGCTAAATTTATCATCTAAGGATATAAACCCAAATTCGGAGGTAGACCAAATTATAAAGTCTTCAGCTATTTTACATATATTTAATATACATATTAGAGAATGAGATGCAAACTCTACAAGTGAGTCGCGTGAACTCGTTGCATCTATGCTATTATATATCAAACCCGAGAATCCCAACATAGAGGAAACTCTTTCTCGATCAATACCTATACTGCTGCCTCCAATAGCGCATGCGCCTAATGGGGAACAATTAATCCTGTTATACAAATCAAAGAATCTATCAAAATCACGAATTAATGAATAAGCATAAGATAACAAATAATGAGAGAAAACACCCAATTGTGCATGCTGTAAATGAGTATACATTGGCATTATAGAATCAATATGTTCCTCTGCTAGTTTGACTAAGGAAGTGATCAAAATAAGCAAATTTTGACAAATATTATTTACATCATCTCGTGTTTTCATTAGCATATCTAAAACAACCTGATCATTTCTAGATCGAGCAGTATGCATTTTTCCACCAGAGTCCATGTCAGTCATTTTAATAATTGCAGACTCGATTAACTCATGTATATCTTCAGATTTTGAATCTCCAAATTTTTTTAATAACCCAGTATCCTTCAATAATCTATCGGTACTCTTTAATATTTTGGTTAATTCATTCTTTGACAATACACCAATCTCATATAGCATTATAACATGAGCTTGACTACCCAAAATATCATAATAAAATAAGATATGATCATCACCTACAGATGATAGAAAAGAAAGTGCAGAATCATCTAAACTTCCATGTGGTCTTGATCTATACACAAAAAATTTTATCAGATTGACTATATTAATAATTTTTAAATAAATAATTAATAAATAGCAAGATAATAATATACAATTATGTCTCAAGATTTACAACTTACAAGACGTCAAATATTTGAAGAACTCACAAAAATAGTAGATCCAGAAATTGGAGTATCAATTATGGAATTAGAATTGATAGATAAAGTGGACATAGATCAGGGAAAAGTGAATGTTGATTTACACCTTACTAGCCCATTTTGTCCAGCAGTTTTTGGATTCAAAATAGCTCAAGACGTAAAAGACAACATACACAAAGTTGACGGCATAGAAGAAGTAAAAGTGAATGTTAGCAATCATTTCATGGCAGAAGCAATAAACAAACAAGTTAATGAAAGCAAACCCCCTCAACCTCAAAACCCATCATCATCATCTACAACAGATACATCCACAACACCAACTTCTACACCAGATTCAATACAAGATAGTTGAATCAAGTATTAATTTAATTGTTAAATATAAATAAGAATTAATAATTTTAAAATAACCTAATATAATTATTCGTTAGAAACTAAAGGAACAAAATGGTATTAAAAAATAAATAGAATTATTCTTTATTTTTTGCTCTCAAATTCGCAACCTTTTTATCATTTTTTGAGAATCCCATCATATGACCTTTGAGGAGTTGTATCCCCAATGCAGGATCAACACCCTTGGGACATACGACACTACATGATCCTGCAAAATGGCACCTCCAGATTCCATGTCTTTCATCAATAATATTAAATCTAGATGATTTGTCATTATCTCTATTATCTGCAACATATCTATAAGCTTGGGACAATGCTTGAGGCCCAGGGAAACTAGAATCCGTTGCCACAGTAGGGCAAGCAGAATAACAAAGACCACATTTTATACAATATGAAAATTGAAGATAATCATCAACTTCTTTTGGACTTTGCTCAAATTCAACAAGATCGTCTTTATCTTTAATATCAAGGGAAACCTTATCGTTATGAATAAAAGGCTCAACTTTTTTATGATGGCCAAAGAATTGAGTAAAATCAGTAACCAAATCTCTTATTCGAGGAAAATTAGATAAAGGTTCACAAACTATGACATCTTTATTTAATTCGGATACTTTTGTGTAGCAAGCTAAACTAGGTCGACCATTTATTTTCATACCACAAGATCCGCAAGAAGCCATTCTGCAAGAATAACGAATTCCTACACTACTATCAGAATAACTTTTCACATGAAGTAAAGCATCTAAAACAGTGGTCCAACGGTTAGCAGGAACTTCAAACTCATCATAATATGAAGATTCATTGTTGTTATAATTGGTACGGTATATTTTTAAAATAACATTTTTATTTTCTTCTTGTTCACTCATACATATACACCTACTGAATATATCTTATCTAATATAGGTAACACCCATTAATATACGCAAATAACTTTTACTTACCATATCATAATCCACTTGCAATAACAATTGTTCTTGTACCATAGGCTATTATACCAATCATCGATATTAACACCAATATAGTTATTGTGGATTCCCACTTAGGCGATTGCTTGAGTTCTATTAAGATAATCCTCAATCCATTGAAACCGTGGATGGATATCAAGACTAAAATGGATTCTAAAAGCAATGCGTAAAATATATTATGATAATTAGAGATTACATTTTGATATAAAAGGCTTTGACCAAATGGCATTATAAGCCTAAATAAAATATGAATAGCCACAGCAAATAAAGCTACAATACCAGTCAAATAGTGAATTTTCATTATTTGACTTTCGCGTATTCTTAATAGTGCCATATTAAAATTTATCCCTACAAGAATTTTTTAGATTAATAATAGATATGTACATTTATCCACTCTCACCAAATAGAACCATTCCACCATACAACATTGCAATGCATGCAAGTAGTATGGCTACCCATATACCGGATTTTTGTTTATAATTTAAAGATGTAGCATGATAGGGATAATCCGGTCTCCCAGGTTTTCCCAAACCTTTGCCTGATTCTGTAAAAATAAGTCGTATTCCATTAACCGTATGAAAAGTACTTGCCCCTATAACAAACAGGAGAAAAAGGTGACCACCAAGTGTTTGAGTTAATTGCAACATGCTATTCCATGCATTAATTCCATTTGTTAGCGAGCTAGTTTCATACACATGACCAATAAAATAAATCAATAGTCCTAAACCAGTTAAACGTTGCAGCCAATAAGATACTCTTTCCCAGCCATATCGTGTGGGATTAAGCCATCCCCTTATACCTTCACGTCCAGAAGCTGTAGATGAGGAGGAGGCAGTTGCAAGATCTTTATTATTAGAAGCAGCAATATCCATCTCTAATATCGTCTCTCCGCAGGTGCATATCGTGTAAAGGTAACTGGATGCCAATTCATTTTTGGTTTACCGTCATCATTGTAATATGCAAGTGTATGTTTTAAAAAGTTATTATCATCGCGCTCTTTATAATCTATTCTGGAGTGGGCCCCTCTAGATTCACGTCGATTTAAGGCACCTAGCAATACAACTTCAGCTACTCTTAACATAGAGTCAATTTCCATCACATTAAGGAAATTAGTGTTATATTCTTTTGCTTGATCGTCAACATGTTTCCAAGACAAAGATTTGAGCTGACGTATTTTTTTTAAACCCTCAATAAGGCCAGATTCAGTTCTATAAACATATGCTTTTTCATCCATTGTATCAGTAAGTTCTTTTCTTATTTCGTATGGATTTACATCCCCTCGTCCCCTAAATATTCCATCAAATATTCTTTTTTCCTCCATGGAAATTTGCTGACTATCAACATTAATTGAATTATTCTTATATTTAGCGGAATAATCTGCAGCTAATTCACCAGTAATGGCACCCCAAACTAAACATTCTGAAGTTGAATTTGCACCCAGTCTATTTGCTCCATGTAAACTGTTACATGCAGCTTCCCCTGCAGTCCAAAGGCC
>JBBRRG010000092.1:0-5290 GCA_038200895.1 Candidatus Nitrosocosmicus sp.
AACAGATTTTGAACATAATTGAAATTCTGAAGAATCTGATAAAATGTTTTTACCTTTTTTTATAATGTCATCAATATTTTGTATTATTTTTATTTCTTTTAATACTATAGTTAAATACTGTTTCATGTCATACTCGGTTAAAGAAGGTTGTACTCCACTATTTTCTGCTAACTGCTCTTTTTCATTTCGAGCTACTGTCAATACCTTCTTTTCTATATCTTGTACCATTTGCGCTGATCCAATACTGGCTAATAATTTTGATGCATCTATTGCAGATTCCCTGATGGATTGGCGTAGTTTTAAATCCTGGGATACTGAAATTGCTGAAGAATATAGACCCAAAGTAAACAAATATGAAGATAATAATACTAAAGAATGAGCAGCTACCCCATATGTTGGTTCTATTGCCGAAGTGGATAGAGAAATACCCACTATGGTATCCCCTATTCCTGCAAGAATGAGATAATCTTTTACCTTTGAGGTGGTCAAACTTTTTGCAACCATAAAAAAAGCAAGGCCGAAAAGAATATTCCCTGCTATAGTTCCGGCTCTAAAAAGAATTCTAAAGTAATATCGATAGGCCTCATCTATTCCAGTCAAGCTTTCTCCAGAGAAAAAACCAGGCATTTTTCCAATTAAATAAATTATTAGTGGAATCAAAAGTATTATCCAAAGTGAAAGAGGGAGTTTGGCTATTCTTTGATAGACATTACGTAAAAGCATAGTAGAAGCTATCCATCTAAATACAAATCCAACTGGAAGCACTATAGAATTTAGATAGTTGTAAAGTTCTAAAAATGAATTTGGTACAATATAAAGCGTTGTAGTATCTGATTTTACATCTTTATATACTATTTGACCATCATACTTATCAGATGATTTATATAGGAAAGATGACCCAGGATGTGCTCCTACTTGTGTTTTTTCTTGTATTACATTTACCATTAATAATTTAGTCCCTGCATCTTCGCCTATTGAAATAGCAAGTGTTAAAGCCGCAATAGCATAAAATAAAACAATAGGAGTTTTATAATTACTTGCTTTATACCAAGAGAAGAATTTGAAGGAAATTATTGCCATGATTATTGTAGCAAATAATGAACTAATGGCAAATAGGGTACGAGAGAAAAAATGGTTAGTGCTACCAAGAAGAAGCATAACTAAGAGCATTCCAAATAAGAAAAATTGAATGATAATAACTGACCCATGCATTATATTACAAAAACGTGATTTCCTTCTGATTTCTTTACTAACCTGATGAGCGTATTGTAAGAGAATCAATGAACCTATTCCATAGCCAATTGACACCGTTAGTATAAACATCAGAGTTTCAGAGGTGTTATTGTACGGCAAAAGCTGACGAGTAATGAGTAAATCGATAATTACAAGGAAAATGATGGATATTCCAATTGCAATAGGTATTTTTCTATTATCAATTGTAAATATCGATAAACTGAGCTCCAAGATAATACTAGTATATTATAGAAATCGATTATATTATGTCTTTCACTTTTTTATTTAAAATACATACAACTTAATATAAATTTAGTAAAAAAATGTATCTTTTGCTTTATTTATTCCATATTTCTTCTTTCATTAATCTAAAAAATTGTTTTTTTGCCCCCTGTTTTCATTATATTCTTTTATGATGTTAAAATTGTTTCCTGGTTTGACGAAATTAAATTCTCAAATTTCACACCTGTTCCTATTAATCTACATTTTCATCTGTAAATCCTATTCTATGTGATCAATGCTCCAAGACTATGATTAATGTTAAAAAGAAAAATATGTATTTGGATGTTTAATCTATTAACAACCCCACTTTTTATGCTATCATTATTACATATTAAACTACGAATTACCTTTTTCTATAAAAAAATAAGTTAAAGATAAGAGCACATCACTTAACAAATCTGATTATATATCTATTAAAGTAAAATATAGCGATATCTTGAATTTGGCGTTTTTAATTATATTTACTTTATAAATCTCTAAAGTGATTACTTTGCATTTTCTATGGTCTACCTAAAATGTATTGATAGTTAGATTGATACTGATTAGCAACGATTTTTTAGACCTTTTTTAATAAGGCAAATTATATAAAATCTAATAATTTTCTTTTTAATAATACTTCTAATAATTTAAAGTATATCCACAGCAACAATATTTCATTTCTTTCTATTTTCAATAAAATTCGAATAGTATCCACTTTTATATATATAAATTGAAAGAAAAAGACAGAACTGTCTGATACAATAGAATATAGGATAATTTTAGTTACTGAAACTAGGCAAACAATAAAATTTGATAAATCGTAAAAAAATACGATATAGAAAACTTTTCATTTTCATCATTACTTCCATTCCCAAATTATTATTGTTTGCTTGTTGCCATTAATTTTAGTTATATTAATGCCTCTAAATTTTTTAGAAAAGCAAGCTTTCCTCTAGAATTAGTATCGAAAAATGTAACACCATGCTATATTATTACTCCGTTGTTGTTAGATCGCCCAATATCATATCCATTCCGGTTGCCATCTGTCTATCTGTTGAAGTTATTATCCCTTGACCTATACCATAAAATATTCCTGGGAATTTAAAAGTATCATTCCAAATTTGAATATTTGTAACGTTTCCAGCTCCTTTTAGTTCCAACTTCCAAAATAGACTGTTCTGTCTAAGAAATATATTTTAAAGTGGTAACTATTATTCGACCTATCAACTTGCCGATCTCCGCTTTATAAAATGGATTTTCTACCATGCTTAAATCGTTTATTGAATTATTAGTATGGATAGTCATAGTTGCTTTATCGTTATTTGGGATCACTAATGCACTCATATGAAGACTCTACTAGGATTCCATTCAAAGAATATTTTTACTATCAAAGGATATATAAAATATTAAATAATTACTACAATTTAAGTTAAGATTCCATAGTGATAGCAACAACAATGTATTAATTAGAATTAAACATTTTATATCTCTAAGAAATTGGAAAATTCTACCATTAATCTTCCTTTACATGGAGGACACGTGCCTTCGTATTTGGTTCGAAGAATGGTTAGACTTTCCTATGCAATATCTAAGGTAATTATAGATGAATATGGTCAAAAAGAATTTTTAAAAAGAATATCTGACCCTTTATGGTTTCAAGCATTTGGATGCGTCCTAGGTTTTGATTGGCATTCCTCGGGAGTTACAACTGTAGTAACAGGTGTTCTAAAACAATCAATCAATGAATATGTTCATGGTATATCTATCGCAGGTGGAAAAGGACGGAGATCTACAGAAACAAAAAATGAAATCCCTAAGCTTGCTGAAAAGCATTACAATCTCTCTTCTGACAAAATTGATAAATTGCTATTTGCTAGCAGAATGGCTGCAAAAATCGATAATACTGCATTACAAGATGGCTATTCTTTATATCATCATTCAATTTTTTTTGATGAAGAGGGAAATTGGACCATAGTACAACAAGGGATGAATCCTAATACGAAGATGGCAAGAAGATATCATTGGATATCCAATAATCTAAAGAGCTTTGTATCTGAACCGCATGCAGGAATTATAAGTGAATATAAAAGTCTACATGCTCTAAATATGACATCGAGTGATTCTGTTGAAAATCAAAAAATAAGTGTAGAATTGGCAAAAGGAGGTGTACAAAACATAAAATCCTCAATATATAAAATAGCAGAAATAACAAAAACGGCTGACAAGAGAGCGAATACGCTGGATAGTTGGATTGCATCCTCTACAACAGTAGATAATGCTAGTAGTATATTTAAGGTACCTGACAATGAAAGGAAAAGTCAATACTTGAACGAACATTATGAGATGCCTCGCAGACTGGATTGGAATGTATTTAGAAAAGTATATGATATACAACCCCAAAATTATGAGCAACTAATTTCAATTCCAGGTATTGGACCAGCAAGTGTAAGAGCACTTTCTCTTATAGGTGAAATAATTTTTGGAACAAAAGCATCATGGCAAGATCCTGTTAAATATAATTTTGCACATGGTGGTAAAGATGGTGTCCCATATCCTATATCTCGTAAGACTTATGACAAATCCATCAGCTATTTATATTCTGCAATTGAAGGAGCAGAAATGCAAAAAGAGGAGAGAATTAAAGCGTTGAAGAAGTTAGCGGATTATTCCGACAGCATATTTAATCAAAATATACAATAAATCTAATTAACTCACAATACAATCTTCTATTTGTTGATAGATAAAGTAAACACTGATATATACGCATTCACCATTCTTCACAAAGATATTATAGATTTATTTAGTAAATAAAATCAAATCGTAATTTTGGACCTAATATCTATTTTTTTAACGTATAGTCAAATATCAAATACTGATTTTACATTAATATATTTACTTTATTAGTATATAGTCTTGTAATACTCTAAAAGGAAAAATTATTTTATTCAAATCTAAAACTAAATAAATTATCAATTATATATTTTTAATCTAGGTTCTTTATGAAAGAAAATGGAGAAAAGGAAAATGTGAAGGAAAAGATTGATCTCAATAGTGGGAGTAGCAAAGTAAAAGAAGAGATGTCCGCAAAGAAAGAAATTACTCAAAATGGTATTGAGAACGCAATAATTGAACGAATGAAGGATCAAGATATCTATACACAGAATCATAATGAAAGTAACAAAAGTGATGGTAGTCCATCGATTTGGAATAGGGATATTTTTGATTTATAAACACTACTTACACAGAGACAAGATAGACTTTGGAGTGTTTTGCATGAACTTTATAAATATAATACATCTATAAAAAGAGGACAAAAATTTCTGCTTAATCATGTTGATTCGAAGCTTTTCCTTATTGTGATTTATGCAGATTTAGTAGGATCTACAAAGATGAGTATGTATTTGCCAGTAGAAAAGATGGCTAAAATAATAAAAGTATTTTCACATGAATTATGATCCGTTGTTGAAAGTTATAATGGATTTATTTTAAAATATGTAGGTGACGCGATCATTGCATTCTTTCCTATCGGTTTTAATAAATATCTTGTATGTGATAAATCTTTTCAATATGCAAAATCCATGATTAATGTGATAGAAAAAGGGATAAACCCGATTTTTGAAAAAGATGATTATCCAAAATTAGCTGTTAAAATAGGAATATACCAATTAACATAAATATCCAAACTGCACTTTTATCATTTGTTTGATATTAATAAATGCTTATAGCTAAGTTAATCCATCATTATCCATATTCATTTGACTCTTACCAGAGAATCGTTTGAACAGATATACAGATA
>JBBRRG010000093.1:0-5235 GCA_038200895.1 Candidatus Nitrosocosmicus sp.
TTATAAATCAAAGAAGATACTAAAGTATTTTGAAGAAAACAAGGATACTCTAATCCCTGTATTCCTTCCAACTGCATCTCCAGAGTTTATGGTAATGGAAGAGGTGTGGAACATAGCCAAACGTGATTTATTTGTCCTAAATATTATCAATCATTTGCAGATTTAAAGAATAGGATATCCAGCTATTTCAGAACAAAAAGATTCAATGTTAATATGAGGAACTATTTGTTAAGAGATGTAATTTAGAGAACATATGCTAATTGGTATACTACAGAATACATATATAATATTTCAATATTTCATTAAATTAACAAAAAAATAAATTAATTATGTTGTTGAAATATTTTATTGTTACTGGGGGTATCTGCAACGATTAAATTGTATTTATTAAAATAAGGACTCGATATTGCAAACTAAAATTAAAAAATTAAAGTCTATTTATCCATTTTTATGAAATACATAATTATAACTTATTTGGTATCTAAATAAATATTGTTACTTTTATTTTTGTAATTTTGTTTATTGTTTATAACCATTTTAATAAAATAAGAATGAAACCTGTTATCTTCTGTTAATTCTGGATGAAAAGATGTTCCAATAATGTTATTTTGCTGGACTGCTACAATTTTATCATTATATTTGGCTAAAATTTGTACATCTTTACCAATCTCTTTCACGATCGGCCCTCTAATGAAGACCGATTTAAATGGACTTTCTCCAATCGATGGTATATCTAAATAGGTCTCAAATGATTCATGTTGTCTGCCAAAGGCATTTCTTTCTACTGTTATATCCAGATTCTCCAATAATTTTTGTTTTGTTTTTCCAATTGTTTTATCGTGGACTCTCTTTGCCAAAATTATCAATCCTGCACATGTACCTAAAACTGGTAAACCTTCATTGATCTTGTATTTTAGTATCTCCCAATTGGGTTGTTTTAACGACATCAATATACTAATCACAGTGCTTTCTCCACCTGGAATTATTAATCCATCAATATCGAGTATTTCATCATGATCTTTTACTTCGATAACCTCCCCTGTGACTCCTGATTCATTTAAAGCTTTTTTGCATGCATGAATATTCTCTTCTATATCGCCTTGAATGCTTAAAATGCCAATATTAAGACTGTCCATCAAAATGAGGGGCCTCTTTCTTGCATTTTTAATTCCAAATTTTTGGTATCTAGACCTAATAGTGATTTCTTTTCATCCACCAGTTTTTGTGCTTCCATTACATCTTCAATGTTATCATGGTATGTAGTAGCTATAACTATGGATCTTGCCCTTTGTGAAGGATCATCTGATTTGAAAATACCTGAACCAACAAAAACTCCATCACATCCTAAATTCATTAAAAAAGCTGCATCTGCTGGAGTCGTTATTCCACCGGCTGCAAAATTTACAACTGGGATCCTTCCTAATCTTCCAACCTCTTTAACCAATTCTAATGAAACTTTGTGCTCTCTTGATAGTTTGATAAGTTCTTGGTAATCATTATCTTGAAATGCAGATTTTATTTGTCTTAATTCTTTATTTATCTTTTTCATATGATTGACTGCTTCAGCAACATTACCAGTACCTGGTTCTCCTTTTGTTCTAATCATTGATGCACCTTCTTCAATTCTTCTCAATGCTTCTCCCAAATTTTTTGCTCCGTTAACAAAAGGCGTTGTAAAATCCCATTTCCATATGTGATTTTCATCATCAGCTGGTGTTAACACCTCGCTTTCATCAATCATATCTACACCACATGCTTCTAACACTTTTGCTTCTGTTACATGGCCTATTCTACATTTGGCCATGATAGGAATAGATACTGCATTCATTATATCTACAATAGCTTTAATACTGGCGGTTCTGGCAATACCGCCAGCTTTTCTAACATCAAAAGGTAGTTTATCCAAAACCATTACAGCAACAGCACCAGCATCTTCTGCTATTTGTGCTTGTTCAACATTTGTAACATCCATTATTACTCCATGTTTTTGCATGTGAGCAAATCCTCTTTTAATTAATGTACTTCCTTTAACAATTTTACCGTTTTCAATGATTTTCATTTTTTGTCCTTTTGCGTTAGTTTCAGAAGATATTAGTGAAATGGCCATAATATTTTATACCTGTATATGATATATAGATATAATTATTATTGAATGTTCTTTTAACTTTAATCTATCTGACTTCATTTGTAAATTAAACAAAAATAGATTTGTCTGTCTGATGCTTTTTTTATGTTACAAATATGCCGATTTTATTTTTATGAAGTGTATTTTGTTTCTAAAAAATACTATATACATTATAATAAAATTAATTGATCCAATACTCATTATAATTTTGTATTAGTTCATAATCTATTTTTTTTGGATGGACTATATAAAAAAAATGGCAATTAATCTATTTTCTTTATTTTTTATATAATATTATTGATATGTCAATAAAAAAACTTACATTTTTAAAAGAAATCATATATAATGATAACAATGATGAATAGAATAGCAAAATTTAAAAAGGTATTTTCTTAATTACAATTAATATGACTTTACCAAAAGGATATAGTCCTAGTAAATCATCAGGAACTAGCGGTGGAGGTAATTCCGGATCTGCAGGATCTGCAGGATCTGCAGGATCTGCAGGAGCAAACCGAGACGAGATTGAACGCATGATTGGCCGTAGAGTAGAAAATATGAAAGGCATTTTCGTTTTAGGGTTTATCTTATGTTGGATAGGTACAGCCGGTGGAATTTATGTTGGTGTTACTATCTATCCATGGGCTTATCCATTGCCAAGTGGTATCTATGCTCTATCCGTACTAACTGTTATTGAGGTATTAGGATTGTTTTGGATCTTGAAAATGACTGGTGAAAAACCAGTTAGGATGTAATATCCTATTTTTTATTTTATATAATTTTTATATTTTTAAGACTAATTTATTGTATTAATTAATTGACTAAGACTAATTCTTATATTATTATTGCATTTTTTTAATTCTGCTTTAATTAAAAAAAAAATAAACAAATTCTTATATATAACCTATAAGAACTGCATTATAATGGTCTGGTTAAGACGAACTACCCACTATTTGTTCATTGTTGTTGTCGCAGTAAACAGTACCTTGCTTACGATCAATGCAGGAGATTATATTTTCTACACTGACTGGGCATGGACATCATTTGTCGTATTTTCAATTTCTCAATCAACAATGCTTGTAGTAGGAGCCATATACTATATGTTATTCACGGGTGTTCCTGGAACAGCTACGTATTATGCAACTATCATGACAATTTATACTTGGGTTGCCAAAGGTGCATGGTTTGCGCTTGGCTATCCATATGACTTTGTCACAGTACCGGTTTGGATACCGTCGGCTATGTTATTAGATTTGGCATACTGGGCAACGAGACGAAACAAACACGCAGCAATAATTATCGGTGGAGTATTAGTTGGAATGTCATTGCCTATGTTTAACATGATAAACTTATTGTTAGTTGCAGATCCATTAGAGACGGCATTTAAATATCCACGACCCACTCTACCTCCATACATGACACCCATTGAACCTCAGGTAGGAAAGTTCTATAATAGTCCTGTAGCACTAGGAGCAGGTGCCGGTGCGGTACTTTGTGTTCCTATTGCCGCGTTGGGTGCAAAACTTAATACTTGGACTTATAGATGGATGGCTGCCTGGAGTAAATGGGACTAACCCCTTTTTTTTATTTCAAAAATCTTTTAACTATTATAATAAATTTTATTTTCTCTTAATTATCCAATAAAGTTTTTACTTTAGCATAAACAACATCTTTATACATATATCTAAAAATATTAATATTAGACATTATAATATGATCGGGAATTATTTTACTGTTCTATTGATGTGGATAATACAAATTCCACAATCATATTTTAGTTACTAATATAGAGGAACTGGTTAAATATCATTTTACTCTAAAAAATAATGATCTATTCATCCATATTTAAATTAAAACTTAATTTATTTTTAATTTCTCTAGATGATTATCTATATTTGCTATTGTATTTCCATCTTTATCATTTATAACCTGTGTCGCAGGTGGGGATGATAAATAATTTTCTATTCTATTTTCTATTCTTTCTCCATATGTGAGAATTTTGTCATTTTGATAAAATACTCCTACTGGTATTCTTTTTCCCCATTCTCTTGATTTTTCGATAGCTAGTGATATTTTATCTGAAATTTCATTTTCATTGTCTACAATACCATTATAGTTTTCATCTTCCAATTTGTATATTTTTGGTATTTTTATGGATGGATTTGCTTCATCTATCTCATAGCTTTGGTACCATTCTTTTGTATTGATATCATTGTATGTGGGACATGGTTGAAGGACATCAATAAAGGAGAGCCCTTTGTGGATTACGCCTTTTTTGATTATTTCTTTTAAGTGTTTTACATCATAAGAATATCCCCTAGCAATGAATGTAAATCCACTGATGAGGGCTAAAGATATTGGGTTTATGCTGTCATTCATATTTGGTTGTGGTAGCGATTTTGTTTTCATACCTAACTTTAATGTAGGTGCAGCCTGTCCTTTTGTTAAACCATAAACCCCATTATTATAAATTATGTATGTGATATCTACATTTCTTCTACCCGAATTAACAAAGTGCCCCGATCCTATACCTAAGCCATCTCCGTCTCCTCCTACTGCAATTATTTTTAGGTTTGGATTTGATAATTTTGCTCCTTGGGCAAAAGGGAGTACTCTTCCATGAAGCGTGTGAATCCCATAGGTATGAATAAAATGTGGAGTTTTTCCAGAACAACCTATACCTGAAAATAGTGCTACATTGTGTGGCGGAATTTTAAGCTCTGATAAAGACATTTGAATAGCGTTTAAAATGCCAAAGTCTCCACAACCAGCACACCAATCATTGTGTACTTCTGTTTTATAATCTGAAAGTTTATACTCCATTTTCTAAAATCACTCTTTTTTCTATATTATTATTATTATTTATTATCTTTATTAACGTCTCATATAATTCTGAAAATGAAATGGGTCTTCCATTGTATTTTAAAATGTTAAAGTCGGTATTAATTGTTGTATTTTGCTTTAACAAGATATCTAGCTGGGCTAAATAGTTCATTTCAATACTTATAATAGTTGTCTTGGTATTTGAATCCGTTTTAAAATTATTTCCTATTCTTTTATTGATGACATCTTCTAATAGTTTTGATGGAAAAGGATTTAATAATTTAACT
>JBBRRG010000094.1:0-5140 GCA_038200895.1 Candidatus Nitrosocosmicus sp.
GATATTTTAATATGAATTGGTGATTCTATATTTTGACTAACATCTGTAGCCTGAGTATTAGAATTAGTGACAATAGTGTATCCAGATCTATTTCCTCTTTGAGTTTTGATATGATCAAATAGGATAAATTGAAAGTCTTCCAGGCTGTTTGTTGGTATAATAGAAATTTTGTCTACTTCTATTTTTGTCTTCAGTTGTTCAGACATCTTATTTATCTTTTTTATTAATAGATTGTTATCGTATACTATATTCTTGTCCAATTTCATGATTGACATAGCTTTTTTTGTTTTTAGATCTTCTGGTTTTAATACTTCGTTTGATTTATAAAGTCTTCTTATTATTTCTATATTTTTTTTTTCAGGATAATGGAAATAGCTATAATAACAAGGGCTAATTTTTAAATTACTTCTTTTAAGTTCCTCAGATAAAATTTTTAATCTATTATGTTTTATCTCGTTAGAACATTCTGGTAACCATCTTAAAGGATCAAATCCTAGATCATGATATTTTGTAAATAATTTCCATTTATTTTCTAATTCCAGACTTTTCACCGCGAGATTTATTAACTTCTATATACTTCTTAATAAACTATAATAACTCTGATATATCTATTATTTTATTTTTTCAGGAATAATTATTATTGAATGTTTAAAATTTTTTGCAATAATAGTTATATGATCTAAACTATTATTAATTATTATGTTAAATCAAGATAAAAAAATTAATTTGATAAAATCATTTTCTATAGATTTTGATGAATTAGATAAAAAAAATGCTAAGGATATTTTATCATGGTCGATGGAAAAGTTTTCTCCAAAAATTGCATTTGCATCTAGTTTTGGGGCTGAAGATGTAGTTATAATTGATTTAATGTTTAAGAACAATAAAAATAATACCCGAGTTTTTACTTTAGATACGGGGAGACTTAATCCAGAAACTTATGATGTTATGGATAAGATACAAAAAAAGTATCAAATATCTATCGAGACTTTATTCCCGGATTATTCAGAAGTCGAGAAAATGGTTTATGAAAAGGGCATAAATTTGATGTATCAGAGTATTACAAATAGAAAACTATGCTGTGAAATTCGAAAAATTCATCCTTTGAGAAGAATTTTGGAAACTTTGGATGCTTGGATAACTGGTTTAAGAAGAGATCAAACTTTTACAAGAGCAAATGTTCAAAAAATTGAAATAGATTCATCCAATAATAGTATTTTTAAAATTAATCCACTGGCTGATTGGACAAATGATATGGTTTGGGACTATATTAAAAAGAATGATATACCTTACAATAAATTACATGCTATAGGATATCCTAGTATTGGCTGTGCTCCATGTACCAGGGCAATATTATCTGGAGATGACTTACGCTCTGGTCGATGGTGGTGGGAAAACGACCAACATAAAGAATGTGGATTACATTGGAATAAAAATTAATTAAATAATACTAGAAATAAAGAAATAACCTTATTATGATGTAAATATGATGTCAAAACCACATGGTGGTAATCTTGTCAACAATTTTATTAATGCGTCTAAAATTGATGATGATTTATTTATATTGGATGTAGATCTTGGATTAAAAAAAGAAATAGAGAACATTTCTTTTGGCGTTTTTAGTCCATTAAAGGGATTTATAAGCGAAGAGGATTTCATTAATGTTTTAAAAAGGGGACGGCTTAGTAACGATTTACCTTGGACAATTCCTATTTTATTAGATATTGATACTGATATCGCAAGAAAAGTCAAAGATGAATCAGAGGTTGCTTTGCGAAATAATGGTAAAATTTTTGGAATTTTGTATGTAAAAGATTTATATAATTTTGATAAATTGCAATCAGCAAAGTCGATTTTTCAAACAGATAATCTTTCTCATCCTGGTGTATCTGGTTATCTCAATATGAAAGACACTCTTGTGGAAGGAGAAGTTAAAACATTAAATACACTCGATTTAGAAGATAAAATTCGTTTAACACCATTACAAGTTAGAGCAGAAATAAATAATCATGGATGGAAAAGTACTATAGCATTTCAAACTAGGAATGTTCCCCATGTGGCACATGAAATGTTACAAAAGGCTGTACTGAATATTTATGATGGTTTATTTATTAATCCTTTAATAGGAAAAAAAAAGACTGGAGATTTTAAAGATGAGGTAATTTTAGAATCATATCAATCTCTAATAAATAACTATTATCCAAAATCAAAAATTATTTTCTCTACTTTGCATACGGAAATGAAATATGCTGGACCAAAAGAAGCAATTCATCATGCTATTATGCGAAAAAACTTTGGATGTTCTCATATTATAATAGGAAGAGATCATGCAGGAGTAGGCAATTATTATGCTCCGTTTGATGCTCAAAATATTTTCAAAGACTATCCTGATCTTGAAATAGAGCCAATTTTTTTTCCTGCTTTTTATTATTGTAAAAAATGTACACATTTTGCAAATGAAAGAATATGTCCTCATGATTCGAATTTTAAAGAGGAATTAAGTGGTACTAAAATGAGAAAAATGTTTTTATCGGGGGTATTGCCACCTAGTCATCTCATGCGTTCTGAAATTTCTCAGATTATATCGTCATATAATAATCCATTTGTAGAATGAAATATTATCTTTTTAAATATAATTTACAAATATATATGTGTTTTTATAAAGAAAGATCAAGATGATTCTATTTAGACAATTTGCCTTTTCTTATTTTTTATTACTATTTTTATTTTTAACGTTGAGTATTATATATTATCCAAGTTTGAGTTTCTCTCAATCTAATGATAGCCCAAAATTTCAAGTATTAAACAAAAATATGGATATTAGAATTACCTTTCCATACACTGCTTCTAACCATGACAGAAAAAACCCGTCTGACTATATATTTAAAGCGCCTATACTAAATGATTGGAACTTGTTTATTAATAATAATATATCCTATTCCAATAGTCCTGAGGCAAAAACTGTAATACAATTTAAGGAGCCATATCCAAGTGAAAAATTTATTGAACTAACAATGTTTGGAGACAAATCCAAAAAATTCTCCATCGCTGTGAATACAAAAGAGAGTGGCCGTCTGCAAGTCTATCAAAATAATTTTGAAGGCTGGTCTTTGGATAATCCTGTGGTTGTAACTAGTGGTGTCGACCAAGGGTTATCTGTTACTAATGGTAAAAGGATAGTTGTTGATAAACTATCACTGAATGGATTTAATCTCGGCTCGATAAATGTTTATGGGAAAGATGAACCTCAATTTCCAAATAGTACATTGAATGGATCTATTCAATTTGAGGCTATATTTGGGCATCCTGCTCATTCATATATTTATTATATGCCATTAATAGTCTTGGTGGGTGTTGGGGGTATAGTCATATTTTTACTTAAAGCTAAAAAAAGAGATCGATAATAGATATATAGCTTTTTAAACAGTTTCCACTACCACTTTTTTATCTTTTTCTTTATAATAATTACAATTTTCTTTTAATCTACAATAATTACATTGGGGCTTTATCGGAAGGCATATATTTTGCCCGTATCTTACTACTGTGGAATTCAATTTTAGCCAGTATTTTTTATCCAAAATTTTTGAGAGTATCTCTTCTGTGTCATACGGATCTTTTGTTTTTACTATACCCAGCCTGTTAAAAATCCTATGTACATGTGTGTCAACAGGAATTGCAGGGACCTTAAACCCGTAAACTAATACACAATTAGCAGTTTTTCTTCCAACACCCGGTAACTCTAACAAATCTTTAGTATTGTTTGGTATTTCTCCGTGATATTTTTTATTTATGATTTCTGAAACTTCTTTTATCCTTTTAGCTTTGGTATTGTAAAATCCTACTGAGGATATCATTTTTTTAAGATCTTCTATCTCTGCATCTGCAATATCTCGAGGTCCTTTATATTTTGTAAACAATCTTGTTACTGCTTTAGTTGTTTGTTCATCTCTTGTTCTGGATGAAAGAATGGATCCGACTAATACCTTAAATGGGTCACCTTCTTCTTGTTTTTGCAGTCGATCCAAAGCAGTTAATCTTAAAAACTTATTATTCTCTAATGTAATCTCCATAGTTTCAAGTATTTTGAGCAATTCTGTCATTATGTAAAAAAAATAAAAGAAAGTTTTTCTATATCTTATTGTCTCTTTTTGATCCTAGATCTACCTGTTTTTCTTGGAGCTATGTTACCTACTTTAGCTCCAGGTGGAGTATTTCTTGCAACAGATGATGGGTGGCCAATATGTTGATGCCTTCCACCTCCATGAGGGTGATAAACAGCAGCTTGTGCAATTCCTCTTACTATAGGATATAGTCTTCCTCTTGATTGCATGTATTTTGCTTTATTCCCTGCTTTGAGAAATGGTTTCTCGCTTTTCCCCCCACCAGAAATAATTCCAATCATTGCTCGGCACTTTGGATTCATATTTATTATACTACCTGATGGAAATTTTATTTTTACACTATCTATGGAATGTGAAAAAACTATAGCTGAGGAACCTGCAGCCTTGATAAGCTTTCCTCCATCCCCGATGTTTTTTTCTATATTACAAATAAGTGTTCCATCTGGAATTGATTCTAAATCTGATATATTTTTTGATGAGGAATTTGCACCATTTCCAATTTCTATCCTATTTCCAACTATCATGCCCTCGGGTGCTGGAACGTATGAATAAAGACCATTATCAAATTTAATTTTAGCAACTGGTGCATCTCTTCCACGCTCGTGTATTAAATCTATTACAACTCCAGAATGGCGTTCGTCAATCTTAAAATTAGGATATTTAGTGGGAGCTATTTTTCCAACTATTATTGCTCTAAATTGTTTTCCTCCTCTTCCTCTTCTTCGTACTAGTGTTCTTTTCCCCAATTAAATCTAAATATTAGTCTAAGATACCCGCTTTTAAATTTATTCTCTTTTTAATGGTTTAGCAATTGAATTGTATACAAATTGAGTTATTTATTGTTGTAATAAATGGAATTATCAAAAGCGTTATAATTAACCAATTCAGATATTTTTCATTTGTTTTGATAATAAAGTTATAAGGAGTTATATTGTAATAGTTTCTGTGAGCCAAAACACCACAACTTTAAAGGTGCTTGAAGCTTATACACGAGATGTAGGCCGTGGAGTTGCTAGAAT
>JBBRRG010000095.1:0-5111 GCA_038200895.1 Candidatus Nitrosocosmicus sp.
TCTGTCCATGTTCTTATTCGAGCTTCCAAACTTTTAGCTCTGGCCCTAGGACGAAAAGCAATACTTCCTCTTCTTGGTGCGCTATACTTTCTATGACCCATATATATAAAAAAAATTCCAAAACCCATTAATAAGTTTATATTTATAAAAAGTATAGATAAAAAAAATCAGGAATGGATAAAATGATTCATTATTGATAATACACCAAAGACAGCTTCTTCTAATCTTACAGTCTGAGTACCTTGATAAGGAAAAAAATTAAATGATTGATAATTCGAAATGTTTATCTTTTCTTTACTAAAAATTTCTTTTAAACCAAATTTTGGCGAACCAAAAACTATTAAAACAGAATTACCATTATCTATGCTATTTTTTTTTAAATTATTAGAAAAAGGAGAATCGTTTTTAAAATAATCGGAAAATCTAGATGTAAGTATAATATCAGATTTTTGATACTTTAGTAAGATCTCATATAATGAATTAGAATAAGATACTTTATAACCCCAATAGATTTCATTTATTTCCTCACGTTTTACATCTATTGCAGTTAAAAAATTATTTTTTTTTAACAATTTAACATTGATTTTTTTTCCTTGTTGTTTGGCATTACCTTGATATTTGATTAAAGAATCAAGCCCGACATCTACAAAAAAGGAATTATTTTTTTTTTCTAATAAACCAACCCTAATTTCACCATTCTTAATATTTTCAAATAAAACCTTATCTCTATGGTGAGGAGATCTTATAGGATGAAGTTTCCCTACATATTTTAATGAATCCAATCTCGAATAGATTTTTTTCCTAAGATATTGAGGAGTATCAAGATATTCTAAAAGAGTAATTATAAATTCAATTTCGTCCCTTTTTGGATTAATGATTTTATCGTGAAAAATAAATACATTTTCTACTCGAAAAATAGATATTGCCCGAGCAAGCTGAAATATCTTAAAAGTTCTGTCAACTTCAGAGACAGTACCATATAAAAATGAATCAGGAATTGCTAAATCGATTTTTAATGTAGTAGAAGATAAATTTATCACCCATTTTTTAAAAGTTCGTTTATAGCGCCCTCCAAATATCCTTCAGACCCAAAAAAACTATATCTTAAAATTCCATCTCTATCAATAATAATTGAAGATGGAGTTCCCCTGAGTTTATACAATTCGAATGTTTCTGCAGAATATTGTTTATTACTTAAATAAGCCCTTACCTTTGAGAATAATTCTCCTTTATCTTTTTCTGTAGAATATTCATAGTCTGAAAGATATATTTCAATAAAATCTTTAATCATATCTTCAGATATATTTTGCGGCATTTTTGTTATCTTATCCATAGCTACAGGAAAAGGAATTTTATAATATAGTCTATCGATATTTACCAATTTCCCATGCTGTCTTAAAGCTTTAAAAGTTTCACCAATTACTCTTCCTTCAGATAAAAGTGATTTCAAATTTTCTACAGTATTTTTATCATAATCTTCAAACGCAGTTGCAATTCCAATTACTTTGATGTCTTTATCTGTATATTTTTCATACAGCGAGATTGCCTGAGGCAATCCATATAGAAAACATCCGGGACAATTCACTTGAAATACTTCTATAACGACAACATTACCTAAAAGTTTATCAATATTAGTAGGCAGCCCTTGAATCCAATCAGATACTTTGACATTAGGAGCTTTAATACCTATTTCCGCAAACATTTTATTTCAAAGGTTCAGAATCAAACATATTATTCAAAGTATTTAGTTTAATAAAAATTAAATTAGTGAAGGAATATTCAAGAAGAATTTTCTTTTTGGGGGATTTCTTTTGAATATCTTTCTATTTCTTCCTCAGAAATCATTCTAAGTATTTTGGTTTTGGAATCGATTATAGCTAGTCGGATATGATTTGTGCCTATTTTTTCTTCACTTACAGTAAAAATAGATTCTATAGCTAATACACATGCCTTATCCAGTGAAATATCATTTTTATAATTCTTTTCTAAAAATTCTGTTACTTGTTCACTTCCGGCACCGATTGCTACTGCATCGTATCCAATGTATGTACCACTAGGATCTGTAAGGTACAAACCAAGACCGTTTTTATCTACTCCAGCAATAATCAAAGCTACACCATAAGGTCTTACACCAGCATATTGGGTATATTGCTGTGCCATATCTGCAAGATTTTTTGCAACTCCTTCAACATCAACTGGTTCATCATAAATTAGCCTATTACTTTGAGAGAAAAATCTTGCATGATCTACCTGTGTTCGTGCATCAGGAATATATCCGGCAGCTGCAAGACCAATATGGTCGTCAATTTGAAATATCTTTTGAGTAACACTTGATACTTGTAATTTTCTAGTTTTTTCCTCAACTGCTAAAATGACACCTTCTGTGCTTTTTATTCCCAAAGCTAATGTGCCTCTTCTAACAGTCTCAATTGCGTATTCTACCTGATATAATCGACCATCAGGAGAGAAAACTGTAATTGCTCTATCATAACCTGCTGCGGCTGGTAACAAATCAACTAAGATACTTTCATGTCTTTATTTATAGTTACCTTATTAAAATAAAATAACTAACTGCAATGAGAATATTTTTATTACAATTAAATAATAACTATAAAGGATTTTTTGATATCAGAAGAGATCGTATTTCAAGGGCATCCAAATGTTCAATCCTTACACTCAAGAACTATCGAAATAACAAAAGATAGAGAATTAACCTTAAATGGAGACTGCATAGTTGGAGTAAATGCAAACAAATCATGTAAGGATTTATCGCCTAATATAAAAGAAAAAATAAAAAAAAACAATTCAGTTATAGAGATTGAACTAATAGTAGAACCATACAACTTTATAATAAAAGGTTCAGGTAGTAATAATCTATTACTATCCAATCCTGAAGATATCGTTTTAAGAAAGAGCAAGTTCATTTGCGATCGGACGCTTTCTATTAATTGTAATTTTAGTTCATTAGAAATTCCGAGAAAGATTATAGATGAATTAAAGTATTCAACTAAAATAGGCATCATGTTAATTAAAGTATACTAAACTAATGCTTTTTCTATCATGAACCAAATTAAAAATTAGTTTTTTTTGAAATATGTATTTGTTATTCTCTCATATGCTTCAATATATCTATCGGATATTTTATTAATAATATGTGTTGGTAAAGGTGGAGGGTCTGGTTTTTTACCTAATTTTGAGAAATCATCAATAGTTTGTATAAAACCTGATTTGTTCAACCAATCTCTCAATATTTGTTTATCAAAGCTGTCCTGTAATTTACATGGCTCATAGTTATCCAAGCTCCATAATCGGCATTCATCGGGACCAAGAGAATCAGCTAATACTATTTCAGCTGTTAATGGATCTTTTCCAAATTCAAATTTAACATCAGCTAGGATGAAATTTGATAATTTAGTTATTTTACTTATTTTATTATAAAGATCAATGGAAAGTGATTTTATCTTGTTAAATTCTTCTCTATTTAATATGTTTTTTATCAATAATTGTTCTTCAGTTATAGGAATATCATGCTCATCTGATTTAGTTGATGGATCAAACAATAACAATGGAAGTTCATCAGCGATTGCAAATTTTTTATCTTTGAAATAAGGCCGAAGTTCTTTGGGTATATTTGTATAATTACCCGTTTTATATCTAGAATATAAACTTCCGTACATATATCCTCTTACGATACATTCAATTGGAATAATGGATAATTTCCTAACTAATATTTTATCCACATCAATTTTTTTTATAAAATGATTAGGAATATTTAAATTTGAAAACCAAAATATAGCAAAATTACATAATATCCTACCTTTATATGGTATATTGTCATTCATTATTACATCAAAAGCAGAAACTCTATCAGTAAAATGGAAAATTAAAGTTTCATCATTTACTTCATAAATATCTTTTACTTTGCCCTTTTTAATTAACTTCAATATCTTAATTATTTATTAACTTAATAATAAAAAATTTAGCTTGTTTTTTGATTAAAAAACATAATCGATGCAAGTGTAGAGATTCTTTAACCATAGAGCACCGTTTGATAAAAATAATCCAATATTAGTAGATAATTAAAATGAATGACCACAAATAATCCCAAACGCATTTGACGCTAATTTCAGGTTATATCTATTTTAGCAAGAGGATAAATTGCAAATAATTCTAATAAAAATTAAATTATTTGATCCACGGATTTTTGATCTGATTATATAGATTAACATATGAAAAAAATATTCGGAATAAAAAAAATATACATCATTCAAATTTATTTGTTATAATTTATATTACCCTTAATTTAAATTCTTTAGTATTTGCACTGTGATCCCTATAAAATAGCAGGCGTGCTGTGTTCCCGGTTACAAATGTTATTATATAGGACTGCTGTCACAGTGCAAATATATTATATTTAATAATTTAAGTTATATAAATTGCAAACATAAAATTTAATTTATTACCGCCATATTATTACAACTACTTAAAACTACGGAATAAATCTATATACCATATAATTGGTCAATTAAACATAATTACTTCAATTGGAAAAAAATTTAAGTTTGGAATTTAAATACTAATTATATCTCTTAATAAAAAAATCAATATAGAGGAGCTGATTGGTACCCTTTTAGTTTTAGATTCCGATGAAGGAATAAGAATAGAAAACTCTAGAAATAGAAAAAAAATTTTTATCAATCGAAATTTGCTTGGAACATATAGTATATTATTGAGGACATTTAAGGAAATGGACAAAACAAACAAAGAAAAAATAACTGATAAGAACACAAAATATGAAGAATATACTGAAGAGATTTTTAACTATAATGAAATTAACCTTGTTCTAAATTTTATAAAAGAAAAAGTAGATAAATTCGATGTTTGGGCATACTAATTCTAAATAAGATTTTATTTTTCTAAATTCTAACAATAACAATAATTAATGCATTTCGCAGAATTATTAAGTATAATAGATCTCTTGCACAATTAGAAACAATCTATATTTTCTGATACGATAGGTATTCCGTTTCTATAAACACTGGTTCATTATTCTATAATTTGTCAGACCTACGACTATATCGGATATCTTGTTATATTTTCTCAATTTGTTT
>JBBRRG010000096.1:0-5090 GCA_038200895.1 Candidatus Nitrosocosmicus sp.
TTCTGATTTTAAAGTTTTCATCATTGCTCGAACTTGCTCATGAGTAGGTTCGTATAAATAAGCACCCTCCAAACCTTTTTTTACATAAAAGAAACAATACCAACATGTAAGATCACATCTATTAGTAACAATTATGTTTGCCAATCCGGAATGAGAAAGGTGATTAGTACACAAGCCACAATTAGTAGGACAAGCACATTTATCCACCATTACATTTGGAGATTTTGCTCCTTTTCCATCCATCCAATAAGTACTAAACTTTTTGTACATTTCATATGAGCCATAGTATAATTCCTCACATTCACCATGGCTAGGACAGGTCTTTGTCATAAAGACTTTGCCTTCTCTTTCAAATACCTCAGCATCCAGAATCATATTACAATCTGGACAAATACTTTGAGTATATCGTATGGTGCGTTTAGAACCAACAGTTTTACTAGTTAAATTAGAAATATGTATTAGATCCATAATTTCGGCCTTGTTTACTAGTTAAATTGGCCTTATAAACTTGATCTGACAAATACTACGGTGTTAAGCAGTAAACAACTAAGCAAGGATAAAGATTTAATATCTTGGTTTAAATATTCACATAAAACAATGGAAATTAGCGACAAGGCAAAAAAATCAATGGAAAGCCTTGGATTAACGAATTATGAAATTAGGGTTTATACAGCATTATTATTTTCCGGCTCTACTACTGCTTCTGAAATTAGTAAAAAATCAGGGATCCCTTATTCAAAGATATATGATGTTTTAAATAGTTTGTACGAAAGAGGATGGACATATTCAGACAATTCAAGACCCCAGAATTTCTTTCCAAAGTCACCATCTACTGCAGTTGAGGCAATGATGGTAGAAATGGAAAACAGCATTAGAAGTAACAGGAATATTCTAATGAATGAATTAATGCCCATATACGAAAAAACAGGCTTGAAAGAAAAACCAGACATATGGGTTGTAAGTGGACTATACAACATAGCAGCTAAAGTTACAGAAATCATTCAATCTACAAAAGAAGAACTTTTGATTGCAATTCCAAAAATTCCAGAAAAGGTTATCAAAACAATTCAACCATTTCTTCGAGAACTCTTTGAAAAAGGGGTAAAAATCATTATATTAGCATCTGAGGAAACTAGTGAAGAAATAATAAAATCAATGTCAAGGGTGGCAGAAATTAGATTAAAAAACAGTATGTTTGGTGGTGGAGTAATAGGAGATTCAAAACAAGTGCTGATTTTACTTGGCGAAGGCAAAAATGACAATGATAACTATTACGATATAATTGCGATCTGGGCAGAACACATAGGATTAGCAAGTTTCGCAAAAGACTATTTTAAATATTTATGGGAAGATGGAAAAAAAATAGCAAAAGACTATTAAGATTTATTATGGAATGCTATAAAAATGGTTGGACAAACGATGAATTGAAATGCCCTACTGATAAGATGAAGTAGATCTTGAGTAAAGAGTTTGTCCTTTTAATTTACCACAAATATCTAAATTATATTAAATATGAAAACAAACAAGATAAAAGATTCAGAAAATAGAATAGCAATTATACCCGAGGAACCTGATGATCTTTTTAATTTAAGAAGGACAATAGAAATAGGAGACAATATAATTGCTGATACTACCCGAGTAATAAAACAAGATAAAGAATTTGCTAGACCAGATAAAGGAGAAAGAATCAAAGTTAGAATAAACTTAAGGGTGGAAAAAATAAGTTTTGATGATACATTAGACAGATTGAAAATATCTGGAATAATAATCACATCAAATAACGAAAGTATTCCAAGAGGATTGTACCATTCTATTAGTGTAAAGATCAATGATGCAATAATTCTGGAAAAAGAAAGATGGAGTAAAGAATATATAAAGCTGATAACCAGTTCAGCATCAGAATATAAATACATTCTCATCTCAATGGACTCGGAAGAAACATCTATAGCAAAACTGAATGGTACAAACCTAAAAATAACTCCAAACATATATTCTGGAAAAAGCGGAAAAAGATATTCTGCAAATCAAAAAAACGAAACCCAGATTAAAAACTATTTTGAGAATATCAAAAATTCGTTAGACATATACAAAGATGAAACAGGAGTTAAAATGATAATATTTGGTCCTGGGGAAACCAAGAGGAAATTTCTCAATTATTTGAAAGAAAAAAAAGAATCACACGAAAACAAAGATCTTACATTAGTTGAAGGTATAGAAACATCAGGAGAAGACGGGTTTTTCGTATTTTTACGGTCAGATGTCATGAAAGAGATGCTGGCAAATAGCAAAATTGCGATGGTCTCAACAATATTAGACAATATTATGTACCAAATAAATAAGGGAGAAAAGAAATTTGCAATAGGAATAAATGAAATAAAATATGCAGATTCACTAAATGCCATAGACATGTTAGTATATTCTGACAAAGTTTTTCTGGAGATAAAAGAAGACGAATTTATAAAATTGTTAAACCAAATTGAAAGTAAAAAAAATGTAAAAACTTTTGCAACAGATTCTTCTACAGATATTGGAATGAGGGTTTCATCACTTGGAGGAATTATTGCTTTATTACGTTATCAAATTAACTAAGCATCTTTATCCTTTGTATGAGTATTCTTATACATCCAATCAAAATATTCGGATGAAATATTACTCATTTTAATTTCAACTATTTCTGGAACATCGTATGGATGATTATTCTTTATTTCAATTTTTAATTTTTCAGCACAATCGAAAGTAGTTTTAAAAATAGCAAGAAATTCATTCTCTTGTTTTAGATCAGAATTCCA
The DNA here is from genome assembly GCA_038200895.1 of Candidatus Nitrosocosmicus sp. GTDB lineage: Archaea > Thermoproteota > Nitrososphaeria > Nitrososphaerales > Nitrososphaeraceae > Nitrosocosmicus. The sequence goes on from JBBRRG010000096.1 coordinate 2,790, forward strand.
CATATAAATTGATTTAACTGTAGTATAATTTACACATGCACAAATTCTTTTTTCCATTATCAGAGTATTTGATAAATCAATTAATGATTTCTCATCGGAAAATGTTGAAATCAAAATTACACCGGTTTGGTCAGTTTTTATTTTATCAATCATATAATATTGTCATTTTTTTACATATTTATAACATTAGAGACGAGATAAATCAAAGCAACAGAAAATATAAAAATTATATATTGTTTAATTGTAAAATTTCTTATTACAGCAATAGTATCCACATGTATTAGGAGATTTTAGTTTTTATGAATATGAGAGGTAATCACTATTTAACAGGTAATTCGAATCAGAAATGCAAATTTATTGTCATAGAATAATAATATAGTTATCAAGACAGTTAAAATGGATTTTCATGGAGTAATGCAGATAAAAGTGCAGAACGCAATTCTTTGCCATAAGAGGCTTGTTTGAAGTATACAGCATTTGGTGTATTATCAATAGATGGAGATATTTCATCAACTCTTGGTAAAGGATGTAAAATCGCTACATCAGGTTTAGATCTTTTCAATATATTTTCATCAATAGTATATAATCCTTGAATTTTTTTATATTCTTGTAAATCAGGGAATCGCTCCTTCTGAATTCTAGTGACATAAATAACATCCAATTTTTTTAACAGATCATCAGTTAATTCAGTATTATGATACATCTTAATATTATTCGAAATGTCATATATTGATTCATTCCTAATTTTCAACATGGAAGGTGAAACTAGGTAGATATCCACATCATAATGAGATAATGCATATATTAAAGAATATACAGTGCGTCCATATTTTAAATCTCCAACAATCCCTATAGATAGTCCATTAATTCTTTTTTTCTCTTTAAATATTGTATAAATATCCAACATAGCTTGTGTTGGATGCTCCTCGCTACCACTACCACCATTTATCACAGGTTTATTTGAAATTTCACTTGCATATCTGCTAGAACCATCCGATGGATGACGTATTAAAATAACATCAGAATACAAAGATATTGTTTTTATTGTGTCAGCATAGCTTTCACCTTTCATAATAGAAGAGGAATCTATATCAGATATCCCCAATGACCTGCCACCAATAGATGCCATAGCAGATTCAAAACTCAATCTTGTTCTTGTACTGTATTCATAAAAAACGTATCCAAGTATTAGGCCTTTTGCAATCTCGCCGCGTTCACTTGATGTCAGAGTTTGTATTTTATCAGTTAGATCAAAAAGGTAGGTAAAATCATCAATAGTAAAATCTCTAATAGAAATAATACTCCGATTAAAAAATTTATTGCCAGTCATATCCAATCAGACAATAAAAATATTCTAAAATTTATGCTTTTTTGAAATGGAAAAAAAATTATCCAGAAGCACAACTACTAAATCCACATTCAATACACATATTGCATCCTTCTGTAATAATTAGAAAATTTTTGCATGTAGGACATAACTCTTTGTTGTTACCATTCATAGAACTACCATATGATGAATCAATAGAGGTTTTTACAGAAATCGGATTAATTTCAAAATCAGATGGTTCTACGCCATTGTTAAAGCTAGTTTGATCAATAATATTTGCATTAGTATTATTATCTAAATAATTTTTAAAAATAGGAGTAACTTGTTCGAGAACATATGGCTCACTTATATTATTAAAAATATAATTATGTAAATATTTACTAGGCTTGACTTGAAATTTTTTGTCATGTTCATTTCCAGTAATATGTAAAACTTGTTCATTCCTTGAACCATCCCTATAAATAGTAACCCCTTTCAAACCCAATTCATGAGCAAGGAGGTAAGCACATTTTACATCTTCAACTGTAGCATCTCCAGGCATATTTATTGTTTTTGCAATTGCATTACCAATCCATTTTTGCCATACTGCCTGAGCCATCAGATGATCAGTCCAGTGAATATCAATAGCAGTAACAAAAAGATTTTGTATCCACTCAGGAATTTCATCAATGCCACGTACAGAACCATAATTATTAGAAATTTTTAATAAAATTTCATCATTATATAATCCATGTTCCTTTAAAACATTTTCAAAAATTTTACTGGTGTAAAAGAACCTACCTACAGTAACACGTTTTTCAAACACCAAAGCAAAAACTGGCTCTACACCATTAGATACATCTGCAATCATGGATAAGGTACCTGTAGGTGCAATAGTAGTTGTCCAAGAGTTTCTAATTCCATGATTCTTAATTTTTTCTATTAATGAATCCCAATCAAAACAATGTAAATCTTTAGGAATTTCATAGTATCCA
>JBBRRG010000097.1:0-5024 GCA_038200895.1 Candidatus Nitrosocosmicus sp.
GAGAGAACAAACTCTTGGCACAACAGGTTCAGGAAACTATTCACAAGGTATGAGAAGAAGGTGGAGAACTACCTTGGGTTGGTACAGTTCTCCTGTTCAATAATCATCTACCGAAAGATAATTTTGGGATAGGCTCTAAATTAATCTTAAAACCATTTTAAGTTTTTTTTAATAAATAAACATACAGATGATATACAATACAATATATTATCATTAAATAAAACAAAATGTTTTACATCGAAATATTTTTCGTTAATAAAATCAAAGTTATTTTTATTACGTTAAGAAGCAATAACGTTTTAGTTATGAATAAAAAAAGCCAAGGATGTATTTTAATTAAGTATGATAATTATTGTGCTATTTTCAAATTTATACAGATTAAATTAAATTTATAATAATTCCAAATGAAATACTATATGATACATTTAATATTAAATAAATCTTCCAGTATTTTTTATGAATCAAAAATAATTATTCAAATGCAGGTTATAAAATAGATTCCACAAGTCATTTTTGCATAATTTATGTTAAATATCTAAAGAGATTGTACAATGATACTTTTATGATAATCTCTTTTACCATGATTTGAAAGCACATTATAAATTGTTATTATTGTCATCTTTCGGTATTCCATCAAGATCATTTTTATTTATACAGCGTCGTTTTTTTTCTTTGAAATCTGTTATTTCTTTAATTACTTCATCGACATACTCCTTTATTTCATCATGAGTATTTAATGATTGAATATCTGTATAATTAGACAAAGAATAGATACAATTCTTTGTTACCCTTTGTATTTTTTCTTCTAGTTCTTCAAATAGATGTACAATTGGATAAATGATTTTGCCCATCTTTTTAATTAGTCAAAGTACAATTAAAAGCTTACGCAGTGTAACATTATGTATCATTATATCACATAATTTTTTATTATATTTCTAGATTTATTCCTCAAATCATATAATTCGTTAACATAATATCATATCCAAAACTTATCCTTAAATATCCATCAATAACTGAAAATAATACAACCCAAGAAAAATTAGATAGGCACCAAATACCCAAATGATTTGTTTTTTCTGAAATACAGGCAATAAAAAAACAGAATAAATCAAAAATTGAAGTATATTGGTCTGTAGATAAAATCCAATAATAACCATAATGATACCTTTTCAAATACTAATTGACAAATAAAGAAAAAGATTTGCATATGAAGAAGATATTTAATTAAGGCATGTTTTCTCTACAATCTAATTTTCAAATGAATTATCCTATTTTTTATAATCTCGTTATTTTCAACAAAAGCCAAAAATATACTATGTGTAAGACCCTAAAAACAAATGCAAAGTCTTTACCAATTTTTTAACAAATATTAAAACCAAATTGTCAGAAAGAATCTTTAGTTGGTTTTGTTTTAACAAAATTGTTGTTAATATATAAGATTTTTTTTATCACCTCTTGATGGTTAACAATCTAAATAAATAGAATTCTATATATGACATTAATCAACAATTGCACCAATAATAAATACTTTGAAGTCTATTTTCTTATAGAGATCTTCTTTGTCTAAGGTAAATCAGAAAATAGAGGTACAAACCACAACAACTAATCTAATCTCAAAAGTCTATCAAAAATTACAAAACAACATCATAAGGTACAGAAAAGTTAAAAATCGTCCTCTAACAATATCTGAGAAGATTTTGATCGGACATCTTGACAAAAGTTCAGATTTGGGATCTATCCATGATGTCGATAATTCCACTTTACCACCTGTAAAGGATTATGTTCTATTGAACCCTGACAGAGTTGCATTACAGGATGTTACTGGTCAGATGACAATTCTTCAATTTATACAAGCAGGTCTAAAACGAACCGCCGTTCCCACGACAGTTCACTGCGATCATCTTATTCAAGCAAGAGTTGGCAGCGAATCCGATACAAAAGATGCACTTTATGAAAATAACGAAGTCTACAAATTCCTAGAATCAGCATCAAGAAAATATGGAATAGGGTTCTGGAGACCAGGATCTGGCATCATACATCAAGTAGTACTTGAAAATTATGCTTTTCCTGGTGGCCTAATGATAGGTACAGATTCTCATACTCCAAATGCAGGTGGTCTTGGTATGCTTGCAATGGGAGTTGGTGGCCTCGATGCGGCAGAAGTAATGGCAGGTTTGCCTTGGGAATTATTATATCCAAAACGTATAGGCGTATATTTGACAGGAAAATTAAATGGCTGGGCATCTCCAAAGGATATTATACTCTATGTAACGTCAAAGCTCACAGTTTCTGGCGGAACTAATGCCATAGTGGAATATTTTGGACCTGGAGCAAAAACAATCAGCTGTACAGGTAAAGCAACAATCACAAATATGGGTGCAGAAATTGGTGCCACCTGTTCTATATTTCCATATGATAATACAATGGAAACATACCTCAGAACTACAGGACGAAGTTCAATTGCAGATCTTGCCAATAAACACGTCGATTTGTTATCTCAGGATTCAGAAGTTGAAAAAGAAATTAGCGAAAATAGAGAAAATGCAATAAAGTATTTTGATCAATTAATAGAAATTAATCTTTCTGAACTAGAACCTTACATTGTAGGCCCTCATACACCAGATCTTGGAAGACCCATTTCAAAAATGGCAGAAGATCTAAAAAAGAATAATTACATAGATGCAATTTCGGTTAGTCTTATCGGAAGCTGCACAAATTCATCCTATGAAGATATGTCACGAGCGGCCGATGTCGCCAAACAAGCGAGTGAGAGAGGAATTAAAACTAAAACACCATTACAGGTTACTCCAGGCTCTGAAATGATTCGAGCTACAATTGAAAGAGATGGACAGATGCAGATACTTAAAGACATTGGTGCAAATGTGCTTGCAAATGCATGTGGTCCATGTATAGGGCAATGGAACAGACCGGAGTTAAAAAAAGGTGAACCCAATATCATTGTTACATCATATAACAGAAACTTTCCTGGAAGAAATGATGGGAGACGAGAAACGATGAATTTTATTGGCAGCCCAGAACTTGTTATAGCTCTAGCTCTGGCAGGTAGACTTTCTTTTAATCCACTTACTGACTATCTAATTGCAAATGATGGAACAAAATTCAAGCTAAACCCTCCTAAAATAGCACCTGAAATTCCAGAAAAAGGTTTTGAAGATACAATGGATACATATGTTGCACCCGATGACAATCCAGATTCAGTTCAAATAGTAGTTAATAAAGGTAGTAGCAGATTACAATTACTTGAACCATTTTCAAGATGGGATGACAAAGATTTTGAAAGATTACCCATTTTGGCAAAAGTAAAAGGAAAATGTACAACGGATCATATTTCTCCGGCAGGACCCTGGTTAATGTACAGAGGGCATCTAGATAAACTCAGTGACAATTTACTTCTAGGCGCAGTTAACGCCTATCAAGAGGGTAAAGTTGGCCTAGGGAAAAATGCTCTTAACTCTAAAATTGAATCATTTGTCCATATAGCCAGAGATTATAAAGAAAAAGGTCTAAAATGGATTATAATTGGAGATAAGAATTATGGAGAAGGCAGTAGCAGAGAACACGCTGCCATGTCACCAAGGTATCTTGGGTGTGCAGCAGTTATTGTCAAAAGTTTTGCAAGAATTCACGAAACCAACCTCAAGAAACAAGGAATATTAGCATTAACATTTACAGATCCACTAGATTATGATAAAATTATGGAAGATGATAGGATTAGTTTGGTGGATCTGTCCAATCTTAAACCAAACAGCCCTGTTAATTGTATATTGCACCATACCAATGGAATCGAAACTATAACTTTACAACATTCCTATAACGAATCTCAAATAGAATGGTTCCGAGCAGGATCGGCATTGAATATCCTTCGTTCCAAGGAAGAAGATGGAGAAAAAGAGGGGTTAGGAGAAGAAAATAATCATCCAACTAATTAAAAATTGCTATCAATGAATTTTTTTCATCCATACTGATTAAAATTTATTTCAGTCATACTTTTAGTTAGAAACATATTTGTTATTATTTACTTTTTGTTTTATCATCATGATGATAGTATTTCTTATTTTTCAATTTAACTATTTTTGATTTTTATCTTGTTTATATGAAATATATTTTTGAACAACTAGCATCATCTAAAAATTATATTATGCTAAACAATTTATTGTAGTAATTCTATTTTTAAAAAATAAAATTAAATAAAAATATTTAATTATATTAAATTACTCGATGAGAAAAATTAAACTATTCATAGCTTCAAGCCTTGTTGGATATATAGCAAAAGAGGATGAAGAACAAGTTGGCGGTTTTTAGATGATGATTACGGTTATAATAAATTTCATGATTCAATAGATATTGTTATCATGGAAAGAAAATCATATGAAAAAGCTTTAAAATTAAAAGAATACCCATATAAGGAAAAGAATTGTTACATATTTACAAAAAATACGAGTTTACTACTACGGATACACTCCGGGGAACAACAGAGAACAATATTAAAGTTATAAACAATGTTATAGATATTATAAAAAATTTAGTTAACACAGATGGAAAAAATATTTGGTTTGTCGGAGGTACAGAATTAATCTCAATTTTGATGAATGTCAATATGGTAGATGAAATCATATTATCCATTCATCCGTTAATTCTTGGGAATGGAATTTCATTATTTACAGAAATAAAAAGACAAATAATTTCAAAAGTATTAAATTCAATTACGTATGATAGGGGTCTAATATAAATTCGCTATAAAATACTATCATAGCAGTATCTTTTACCAAAATAAATATAGAATCATTCAGATCAGCAGACAAATGACATTTTGATATACAAATATATTTTTTTAAATAGAGTCATAAGAATATCAAATAATTATCGTTTTAACATTGATTGTTGGATGGCTAATTATAAATAATTTTTTTTCTTAATTCAATTATCATACATTTTGTATAAAAAAAGTTTACAGAAACCCAACTTTAGAATATCCTTTTCCCAATTTAAAACATCAATGCATG
>JBBRRG010000098.1:0-5003 GCA_038200895.1 Candidatus Nitrosocosmicus sp.
TCAGAGAAGATAAGAATCCACAAGAGTGTATAATTGAAGAGAACGTCAAGATAAAAACAGAGAATAATAATAACAATATTAGCATTGTTTCTGAAGAGGAGGAAAAAAAAGATATAAAAATAAAAAATCAATTACCAAATAATGAAACCAAAGGCGAAAATAATCCTAACTTTAGAAGCGATGAGGTTATTTGCGGAGATAGTGATGATGTAGTAGTTGAGGAGAAGTTATTTAAACATCATTTTGAGTACAAACCTGAACAGCAGCAAATGGTATCAAAGCCACCGTCCTCTTTAAACACAAATTACAAGTTTTCTAATTTGGAGAAAATATACTGGAATGAAACCAAACTTCATCCTTTGATTACAAAGAAAGATTTGATCGAATATTATGACAAAATTAGCTCATTTATTCTACCTCATCTTAGAGACAGGCCACTATCACTAAATAGATATCCTGATGGAATTGGAGGAAAATCATTCTATCACAAAAACTGGCAAAATGAAAAACCAGAATATGTTCAAACTATAAAAATTTATTCAGAATCCAAAGGTGAAAATATCAATTATCTTTTATGCAATAACAAGGAAACTCTTTTGTGGCTTGCCAATCTTGGATGCATAGAAATGCATCCTTGGTATAGCAAAGCCAAGAATTATGATCCTAATGATAAAATATCTAATTTGAAGGTAGATGAATATGGATTAAATTATCCTGATTTTATCGTTTTCGATTTAGATCCCTATATTTATTCAGGCAATGAAGATAAACATCAAGAACCTGAATATAATTTAAAAGCATTTAAAGCAACAGTTGAAATTGCTTACTACTTAAAAGACATTTTTGATAAAGTAAATGTAAATTCATTTATAAAGACTTCAGGAAAGACAGGACTTCATATATTTATTCCAATAATCAATACATATACCTATGAACAAACAAAATCTTTTGCTCAAATTATAGGCAAGTTTTTAAATAAACGTTTACCTGACAAAATTACAACTGAATGGAATACCTCGCGTCGTAAAGATATGGTGTTCTTTGACTATAATCAAAATGCAGGAGGGAAAACAATAGCTTCTGTATTCTCTCCAAGACCTATTGAATTAGCAACTGTTTCTATGCCGATAGAATGGAAGGATTTATCAAATATCATTCCCACAGATTTTACTATTACAAACACAGTAGAAATACTTGAAATAAAAAAAGATCCATGGAAAAATATTTTTGACCAAAAACAAGATCTGGTCAAGATTTTAAATAACGTATCTAGATTATCTATTTAATAGTAACATATAAACAAATAAACAAATAAACAAACTGAAAGTAAAAAGTAACATCAATGAAAAATTGATAAATTAATTTTATTAGCTGATATTAGTTTTGCTTTTCTGAACACTTGCTTTTAATGCTTCAAGAAGATTATCACCAACATCTGCTTCAATTTCCTTTTCTTCAGAAGTATATATTTTACCTTCAGCTTTTGCAGATATTAGCTCTTCTAATTGTTTTGCATAGTTATCAAAATACAAACTTGCATTAAATTCTTTGTTTGTCAAATTGTCAACTAAAATTTTTCCAAGTTCTATCTCCCTTTCGTCTACTGGCGGAGGTGGAATTGAATTTTCAGATCCAGGCATACCCTCAATCTCGTTGATAGGTTTTATTTCTTCTTGATACATTAATTGATGCATAATCAAGCCTTTTTGATAGGACCGTAATGCAACAAGATGTTCTTTATCTTTTAATACCACTTTTCCTATTGCTATTTTGTCAGTTTCTCTAATTGTATTGATAAATAAATTATAAGCTTTAATGGAAGAGGAATTAATAAATTTTTTTTTACTTTTGCTATTTCTATGACTATCGTTACTATTATCTGGGGCAACATAGTAACTCTTTTCTATCAGAATTGGATCAAATTCTTTTGTATCAATAAATTCCTTGATATCGATTGTTTTTGTAGTTATTGCTTTGATTCTTTCCAAGTCCTCTTTTTCAATTAAAATATATTTGTCTTTTGATATTTCATAACCTTTTTTAATTTCAGAATAAGGCACTTCTCTTTGTTCAATAGGACACCATTTTTTATATTGAATTTTATGCCCTTCTTGATCTATTTGGTTAAAGGAATATCCATCATTATAATCAGTTGTTGTATACAATTTAATAGGAATATTGACCAATCCAAAGGAAATACTTCCTTTCCATATACTTCTACCACCCATTCGGTAACCTACTAAAAATAGTAAAAAAAATATTTAATCATAACACTTAAAAAAGATATCACAATTTACTTAAAATTTCTTATATAACTAACAATCAACTAAATTACCACAATTACTCTTTGCAATTACCTCAATTAGAAGTGAAATACGAATTAAACAACATTTATAGAGGCATTTTTTCAAATATTTTTTATTATATTATTTTTTAAATTATAATACATTTTTTGTTTTGTAGATCTTTTTAAGAGTAAAAAATAAAAAGTATGTAAATATCTGTATTACATTTCAAACTCAGTTGCGAATACACTTTAATTCTAATATAAATGAATATAGATTACCTCATATGAAATTTGCAATGATAACTGTAAATTATGTCATATCAGTTCTGAAAAGATTCCATATTTATAAAAAAATTGAAGTATCCTACATAAAACACAATATATATTTAGTTCCATATTTTAATGAATATTTGCATAGACTAGAGATATATAGATTAGAAAAGAAATTAATTAATTTTGCATGCAACTGAAATGATTGACTACTTTCACTTTATCTTTTAATAATTCATATACAACTATATAAAATACAATAGCGCAAATATTTTATTAATTATCTTTTTAATTCCAATGTGAAGCAATACTTTTGAATAAAATAAGATAATTAATTTAAAAGACATAGATAAAGGGTTTCCTGAAATATTAGAAAATTTATTACCTGTTGAAATGGACAAAGATAAAGCAAAAGAGATACTTTAAAATATAATAAATGAACCAACGCATAAAATATTTGTGGCAGAGGATGATTCAATAGATAGTAAAAATAGTGCAAACATAATTGTTGGAACCACAACATTGCTTACAGAACAGAAATTTATTGGCAAAGGGATGAAAGTAGGATATATAGAAGACGTATCTGTAAAAATAGGATATGAAAGACAAGGTATTGGACGAAAATTAGTATCTTTTGTAACAAATTATGCTGTGCAAAAGGAATTATGTACAAAAATAATATTATATTGTTCTAAACAGAATATACTATTTTATGAAAAATTAGATTACAAATTATCAGATGATACTGCTGTAATGAAATATGAAATTCCAAAAGATAAAGATTGAGTAGGAATTGGATATCATAGTTAAGCCAATTCAAAATATTATCTTAAGAATAGTCTACAGATCTTTTAAACAACGTTCAAATTTAATGTACAGGGCAATCAAATTCCATGTTATCGAAAGAAACCAAACAGGCACTAGAAAGTTACCTTTTATAATAAACTTAAATGAAGGAATTATCTATACAAGATAACAACAAATCTAATGCATTTATTTCATTTTATTGATGAAAAAGAAAAAAACATACTACTATAAATATGATCACCATGTTAGAAGAATATCGACATGAATATACCCTTTTTTAAAGGCAATAAATATAACTTCTTTCAATGTTCTCTACAAATAACTGCTTTTCTTCAAGGTTTGCAACCAAGTACTACTAAAAATAAATAAAATAAACAAGGTGATGAATAATATAATCTATTATAATACCAATCAGAACAAGAGTTGATATCGGACAATGTTATCCAATTCCAAACCCTCCTCAATATCGTATCAAAATAAAGTTTGTAAAAACTTTTGTAGAAATCAAGATACATATGAAACACTCAAAATACGTAAATGGAGAGATGAATATCATAGATGGTGTCAAGAATGCGAAATCTTGTTTATTAATTGCGATAATTTCCTCTGTATTTGCTGCGGTAAAAGATTAAAGTATAAAATAGGTACAGCATTAGAAATTCAAAAAGAAAAAACAAAAAGAAATTATACAAAACAAAAAGAGTGGAGAAATAAAAATAATAACGGCCAAACCGATTCCAAGTAGGATAATCTGAAATTTTAAAAGAAAAAACCCATATAGATCATATTGAGAAACAATAAGAAATATATTTTAAAGAACAAAAAAGTCTGTCCGCTATAAAAAGGAAGGAAAAAGGCTAAAAACCATATATCTTGATAAAAAACAAGAACAAAAATAAAGATATATAATTGTACATAGAAAATTTATAGCATATTATAAAATTTATAAGTTATCATTGGATTTATCTAAATAATTATAGATTTTCCTCAATAAACATTAATAATAAACATAGTATTTATAAATGAAATTATAAATTGTTATTCTTAAATAGTTGTTAATTACAATTGATAAGATGAGTAAGAAAAATGACAAGAATGACAAAAATGAAAAAAGAGGGTTAGCCTCAGCAAACGAAGAAACAAGACAAAGAGTTGCTAGTGAAGGAGGAAAGGCATCTCATAAAAACGATAATAAGGGCAAGAAAAAATAATAACACTTATCAATTTTTTATTTTTTATTCTTTGATATATTTTGAATTTTGAATTTTGAATTTCCAATAATTTGGAAAAACCGTAATTATTTAGAATGATTACACCTCTTTAAAAAAAGACAAAAATAATCAAAAATGCATTATCAAAAGATCATTTTTCATGGATTTAATTTAAAATCAAAAATGATGATACTTATAAATTTTGTTTAATATTAATATATAATGAGCAATTCATCTGAAGATAAAAATAAGAAAAATAAAGATCTAGAACAATCACAAAATAATCAAAATGTGGTAGGCAATGCAGAAAATAATCCTGAAACAGAAGGCCCCTCAGAAAGTCTTAGAGAAGAGGCGCTTGAAGCAACCGATAATTCTAGTGACGAGAAAGAGCCAGCATAACATATATTTTTGTTTTTAAATCAAAA
>JBBRRG010000099.1:0-4833 GCA_038200895.1 Candidatus Nitrosocosmicus sp.
AAGAAATAGGCTTCCCTGTCATTATTCGGGTTGCTTTTACTTTGGGTGGCAGAGGTGGAGGTGTCGCTTATAATGATTACGATTTATATGAAATCGTTCAGAGAGGTCTTTCTCTAAGTATGGTCAAACAAGTACTTATTGAAAAATATGTTGGAAAGTGGAAGCAAATTGAATATGAAGTAATGAGGGATTTTGAAGGAAATAGTGTTATTGTTTGTAATATGGAAAATGTTTTGGGAATGAAAGTTCATACTGGCGATAATATTGTTGTAGCTCCGTCGCAAACCCTGAACAATTATGAATACCATATGTTAAGAGATGCTGCTTTAAGAGCAACTTCATATTGTGGAATAATTGGAGAATGTAATATTCAGTTTGGATTAAATCCCTTATCTGATGAATACTGTGCAATTGAAGTAAATGCCCGATTGTCAAGATCATCTGCTTTAGCTAGTAAAGCAACTGGATATCCGTTAGCATATATGGCAGCTAAAATTGGCCTTGGCTATTCGCTTCCAGAACTTGTCAATAAAATTACAAAAGTTACCTCTGCATGTTTTGAGCCATCTTTGGATTATATGGTTCTTAAAATGCCACGGTGGGATTTTAGAAAATTCGAATTGGTAAAACGTAAACTTGGAACCGCAATGAAATCTGTGGGAGAAGTTATGGCCATAGGAAAAAACTTTGAAGAAGTCATTCAAAAAGCAATTAGAATGTGTGAGATAGGCAAAGATGGATTGGTTGCAAATATTAATAGTAATAATTTGGAAATAGAGGTTGTCTCGTCTGATTCTTCGGAAATAGAAAAAATTGAATATTCTTTAATCCATCCGGATGATGAAATTATTTTCAATATTGTAAAAGCCATGAAAAATGGATTTAGTATCGATAGAATATGCAAATTGTCCTCTATTGATCCTTGGTTTTTAGTAAAGATAAAAAATATTGTTGATGAAGAAAGTAAATTAAGAAATTCCAAATTCGATATATCTCTAATTTCAGAAGCTAAAAAACTAGGCTTTTCTGATAAACAAATAGGCAAATGTTTTAATTTAGAAGAACATCAAGTAAGAAATCTTAGAAAAAAATTCGGAATCATGCCTGTAATTAAGCAAATTGATACCTTGGCTGGTGAATGGCCAGCAAAAACAAATTATTTGTATCTTACATATGGTGGCGAATACGATGATGTTTCATATTTTCATAACGATAATAATAATAGTAATAATAATAAAAGCGTTATTGTGTTAGGCGCAGGCCCATATAGAATAGGTAGTAGTGTAGAATTTGACTGGGGAACAGTAAACATGGTATATGGTTTAAAAGAAAATGGAATAAAAAATATTTCTGTTATTAATTGTAATCCTGAAACCGTTTCTACAGATTTTGATATTCCTGACAGACTGTATTTTGAAGAATTAACTCTCGAAAGAGTATTGGATATCTGTGACAAAGAAAATCCATTTGGTTTAGTAGGATGTGTAGGTGGGCAGAGCGCAAATAATCTAATTTCAAAATTAAGTCAATATGATATAAAAATACTGGGAACTGCGAGCAAGGACGTAGATAAAGCTGAAGATCGCTCCAAATTTAGTAACCTATTAGATTTTCTTTTAATAAAACAGCCGCCTTGGAAAACATTTACTAATTTAGAAAAAGCTAAAAACTTTGCAATGGATGCAGGGTATCCTATGCTTGTGAGGCCATCTTATGTTCTAAGTGGAGCCGCAATGAAAGTTGTTTGGAATGAAGATCAAATGGACCAATATATTAAAGAAGCTTTTAATGCAAGCCCTGATTACCCGATTGTAATAAGTAAATTTTTAGAAAATGCTTCAGAAGTAGAGGTTGATGCAGTAGGCAGTGCTGATAGAATTGTGATTGGTTCGATTATTGAACATATTGATAATGCAGGGATTCACTCAGGCGATGCCATGATGTGTATTCCCCCTTGGAGATTAAATAGAAAAACTATTGATACAATAATGGATTATACAATCAAGATCGGTAAATCTCTTCATGTTAAAGGCCCGTTAAATATTCAATATTTAGTTAAAGATGATGAAGTTTTTGTAATTGAAGCAAACGTACGTGCCTCTCGCTCTATGCCTTTTGTATCAAAGTTTTTTGGAATAAATCTTATAGATTTGTCTGCAAAGGCTATTTTGGATATTGAATTGCCTCATATAGAAAATGATCATTGGCTTAAAAAATCGGGATTTGGGATAAAAGTACCCCAGTTTTCATTTATGCAACTTGAGGGTGCAGATATTGTATTGGGTGTGGAAATGCAATCCACTGGTGAAGTTGCTTGTTTTGGAAATACATTTTACGATGCACTCTCTAAAGCATATATTGCCGCAGGATACTCATTACCAATCTCAGGATCCGCACTAGTAACCGTTGGTGGAACCAAGAATAAGGAAAAGCTACTTCCACTAATTTCAATGATTTCTATGATGAATTTTAGAATTCTTGCAACTGAACATACTGCAGAGTTTTTTGAAAAATCTGGAATAAAAAAAGTGGATTTAGTTTATAAAATTAGTGAACCTGAACGACATCCTAATATTTTAAATCTACTGACGAATCGAAAAATTGACTTTATAATAAATATCCCATCGACATCTACCATTGAAAAATATGTTGGAATGTTATATGACGAATATCTTATTCGCAGAAAAGCAGTTGAATTGGGAATTCCAGTTCTAACCACTGTAGAAAGTGCTATTTCATTTGTAAAAACGCTGGAGTGGATACAGGGTAATTATCCCACAACAAATCCTATAGATAATTGATTATATTTATTTCTATTATAATATTTTATTTAGTTCATTTTCTGTTCCAATAATTGCACCATCTAACGATATAACAAATACTTGCTCAATTTCCCATTTATTTTTAGTTATTAGATTATTTAATAAAGGAAGTTTAGATTTTTTTTCTTTGGGTATATTTTCTTTATAAAAACTTTCATAATAATTTAGATATTTATTAAAATGAGGAATTATTATAAATTCAATTATTCTTTCTTTATTTTTTATTTCATCTTTCATTATTTCTTTATACTCTTTTTCTTTCTTCTTTAAAATAATTCTTATCCTACTTTTTGACCATTACATATGTTTCCTTCTTTTTTCAAAATGGGATGCAAATGTCCTGTTACTATTATGTCGATATTTTTTCCAATTATTGGTATAGCGTGACCATGAGTTAATAATATGTTATTAATTTCCATACCCTTTGTTGACATCAGATTAATATCTTTAGATAATAGATGAATTATATTTCCATCATGATTACCTGGAATTAAATAGATATTATATAACTTTGATATAGAATTTAAGAAATAAGGAACGTTATTCTATTCGGATTGCGTTATGATATTAATAGATGATTTTAAATCCCCCAAAATGATCAGGTTGTTTACTTGTGTTTTTTTTATTATGTTTGATAAATCATCTAATAGTTCATCCACATTATTCTTAGAATCGATAAAAATACCTTTTTTAACTATTTTATCTTCAAATCCGATATGAATATCTGCTATTACTATATATCTATCCATTTTTGAATTTTCTATAATTAAAATAGGTTGAGGATATAATGGAATAAAATTACTCATTTGATTTTATTATTCATTATATAGAAGATGTTTAAATTTTTAATAATGCTTTTATAATTTAATTTTTTAATTTTATATGTTTCACTTATATATATGTATGACGTAATTATAGTGATATTTTTTTGGCACAAAACAGTTTTCCCATGAAACAATGGCATTTAGAACATGTTGAAAAAGCTATTAAAAAATTTATAACAGGACTATCTGAAACTGCTAGTCTATGGGAAAAAAGACAACATAAAAAATATGGTACAATTGCAAATTGTTGCAAACAAGTTGACTATGATATAAAACATGGTGTAACGATAGAAGAAGTATTTATTGTTTTACAAAAAATTAAATCTGATGAATCTTTTGCTTCTGTTTTACAAAATGAAAATTCAAATCATAGATTGAGCGAAATTGAAAAATATGCTTATACTTTAAAAGATTCAAAAACCGAATAAGATAAATTAGCAATAAATATTTCTAAACATGCTAATATAAATGTTATAAATCCTATTCATTTTAGGATTTTCAAATTTTTTATGATGAAGATAAAATAACTATATACAGGATCTTCATACCTATCTACCACAATCCAATATATTATAAATAACCTTTTTATTTTGAATTTACTGATTATTACTATGGTAATACAGTTTTCAATTTATAAATGTGTGTTACAATAAATATAGGTGTAAAACTTGATTTAATTTCTACACTTTTTCATTCATTACGGTGTAGGATATAATTCTGGTATTAAGATGGATTTTAAAATCTGTACATAATAGGTCTCTTGCATAATTAGAAACCATTTAAACCAGTCCCATGGATTTTGTGTTTGGTTCTGGTCTAGTTATGATGATTCATTATTCTATAGTTTACCACGCCTGCTACTATGTCTGATACCTTGTCATACTTTTTCAATTTGTTCCTAAATATATCTGCAAGTATCCTATATTTTTTCAATCTGCAGATAGCGTGCTCTATTATTATTCTCTTTTGAGCATGACCTTGATTGTATTCTTTTTGCTCTTTGGATAAATACTGCAAGTTTCTTTTCTTTCTATGAGGTGTGGATGATAATTGTTCTGGAAAATCCTTTTCTATACCAAGGTATCCAAGGTCAACTACATTAATAACTTGTTTTGGAGTTATGGGATGATTTTTCTTATAAATATCGTAGTCATGCCTTCTTCCTTTCTTATGATTTACTTTATGGA
>JBBRRG010000100.1:0-4832 GCA_038200895.1 Candidatus Nitrosocosmicus sp.
TGCTTTTGCTCAAGGCTCAGACGTGAAAGTATCTATAGTTCCTGGAGGATCCACTTTAGGTGATAAAGGGGACAGCCCAAATCCAGCTAATGTAAAAGTTGGTCAAAAGGTTATATGGACAAACGATGATTCTGTACAGCATACCGTTACATCCGGAACTCCTGGTTCTGCAGATTCTGGCAAAGAATTTGATTCTGGCTTAACTAAACTCATCAATAAAGGTGAAACATTCGAACATACATTTACTAAAGCTGGAACATTTCCATACTACTGCCAATTGCATCCAACAATGCTTGGTACAGTAATAGTAAAATAAACATCTCTTTTTTTTCTTTTAAAATTTATAAATTATTATTAGCATTCTTTGAGCATTAATCCATATCTGTTAATAGATATTCTTGATAATTTTGAGTCTAACTTAAAAAATTTTGGCATTGTTAATGAGGATATTTTTAATGAATTACTGTTTTTTTTATCTAATTATGGTGTAAAAATTAAAAAAAACGAAATAGAGATCTCTGGTTATAATAAACTTACTATTGCATTGATAGCTATTCATAATGGAGTGGATGTTGTTGATATATGTAGTAAAATAAATTGGCATGATTTTGAATTATTTTCTTCTGAAATATTGAAATGTCATGGATATAATGTTTTTACTAATTTTCGGCTAAAGAATCCTAGGCGTGAAATAGATGTAATAGGAATAAAATCCCAAAATGCTTTGTTAGTTGACTGCAAACACTGGAAAAAAAAATCTTTATCAGGCCTTAAAAAAATCGTTGAAAAACAAAAAAACAGAAGTACACTTTTTATTCAAAAAACAAAGTTGAATATAGAAAATGTTTTTCCAATTGTATTAACTTTTTTGCCTAATAATTTTCAATTTATTGAGGATGTTCCAATTATTCCAGTAAATAAATTGAATTCTTTTTTATTGGATTTTAATTACATCAACCATAATATATATAAAATTTAACCTGTTTTAACATTATTAGATAGAAAATCCTTTGCATTTTTTAAAACCTTTTTGCTATTATCAAAGGATAATTTATTTAACGCATCATCGAAATTTAACCATGCAAAGTTAACATGTTCAAACGACAATACCACTTTATCGGATATGGTTTCTGCAAGATAATATATAACAGTTTTATTTACTAATTTTGATTTCTTTCGATATTTGTAAGAAATTTGTTGTCTGAATCCTTCAATTAATTTTATATCCACTATTCCAGTCTCTTCCATTACTTCTCTTTTGATTGTTTCAATTTCGGTTTCGCCACTTTCAATATTTCCTTTTGGAAAATCCCAGTGACCGTAACTGTAATTAAGAATCAGATAATTTATTTCGAAATTTTCATCCATTAGGTGTAATACAGCTCCAGCAGAAATTTCGTCATACATTGCCATGAATAATTTCTACACTTATAAAAATATGTTCATTTTTTTCTCATATTGTCTTGTATTGTCATGTATTTTGATTTCTGTTCTGCTCTATTTGGTATTTGAATCCTCAAATTTTTCATTTATAGTATAATTGTGTATATCATCCCATTCTTCAAGTGTCATCCAATAACCACAATATATTTTTTTTGTCTTTTTTTCCATATCTCCATGCTGTGGCATTCTTACTACAATGTTAAATAGATACAATATTATTAATTTTTTTATATTTTATTTATTTTCCATATCTTCTTGATCTTTTTTGATATGTTCTTATTGCTCTCATTAAATCAATTTTTCTGAAATCTGGCCAAAAAATATCTACAAAAATAAGTTCGCTATATGCACTCTGCCATAATAAAAATCCGCTTAATCTTTTTTCACCAGAAGTTCTTAATATCAAATCTGGTTCTGCTTGTGGAAGGTGTGCTGTATACAAATTGGATTCTATTAATTTTTCATCAATACTATCAACATCTATTCGTCCTTCCTTAACTGCTATTGCTATTTTTCTAATTGCATTCAATAATTCCTTTTGTCCTCCATAAGCAATAGCTATATTCAAGTACATGTTTTGATAATTTTCTGTGTTTAATTCTAGTTTTTTTAATATATTCTGAAGACCTTCTGGTAGAATCTTGAAATCCCCTATTGATTTAATTCTTATTTGTTTATTATGTATTCTTTTATCACTATACAATCGGATCAATTTTTCTTCCAATAGTGAATAAATATTATTAATTTCATATGACTCTCTTGTTAGATTTTCATCAGACAGTACATAAACTGTAGTTATTTTTATGCCTAATTCATAGATCCAATTTAACAAATCTTCAGCGATATCTGCACCTATTTTGTGGCCTCTCTCTTTTTCTACTTCTTTTATTTTTGACCATCTTCTATTACCATCTAAAATAATTCCTATATGTTGTGGAAATGAATATTGGTTTATCTGATTTAAAAGGTGTTTTTCATATATTTTATAAATTAAATTTTTCCTTGAAGCATTGTAAATTAATTTTAAACATTTGTCTAATATGGACATGATTTGCTTATGATTACCAAGAATTTTTTAAAGGAATGTAAATTTCTATTGATTATCGTTTTTAAGCGCCTCGCCACCTTTTCTATTTCGAAAATACTGAAAAAGAAATGTTGCCACTATTAAAGTAATTGCAAGTCCTATTAATAATGAAGAAATCAGATTAAATGGATTCCCTCTTGTAGCTATAAGCGATGTAAATTGTAACATTGGTATATATAATAGTGCCAGAACAACTAATCTTAAAATATCATACACTATTTTTATGCTTCCCTTAAACCAATTACTCAGCAGCATTCCTGCAAAAATTGTTGATATTCCTATCCACAATAATGTAATAGACCCAGATACAAAATTTCCTAATATTGTTTTATTTGTAATTATCGAGCTTATTCCTTTTTGTGAATCTATCAAGTCTGGAGGAATGTGAGATATTCCATTCAAAATTGATGCTAAAATAATAAGTGTTCCTGCAAAATAAGAAAATACTCTAATGAACCCTGATGGCGTGGGTTTAGATAATGTAGATATGGCCTTATCTATGTCAAATGCTCTTACAATGAATGCCAAGCCCAGTATGCTTAACACCAACGCAAAGGCTACCTTTGAAAATCCAAAAAGTATCGAAAGGCCGCTAGTTATGAATAGTGCACCAGGTAATCCAAGAAAAAATTTAGAATATCTGGGATCGTAGAATAATATTTTTATATAGCGCCCTAAAATAGCATATGAATATTCGACACTTCTACTTTGCCTAACTATGATTCTTTGAATTGATATAAGTGCAATTTTTCCTTGAATTATAGGAATTACGGTTTCGTCGTCTTCACCGTCTGAAATTACTACTGCGCCATCTGCATTATATTTATCTAATACCAAGTCTATTTCTTGTGCGATTTTTGCATCGCCCTCAATACCTCTATTATATTTGCCCGCCACTAGAGTGATTTCTACATCATATCCTTTTGTTTTAAAATCTTCATACGATTTTACTGCTCCAAAAATTGCATTACAATCAGAATCCTCAGGATCCTCTATCGCAAGTTTTATTCCAGCTTGAATACAGAGATCTTTGCCCATTATTGGAGTCTCTATTCCGCCTTTAATTCCAATATCATCATCTCGATCTATACAAATAATTATTATTTTATCATATCCCTGAAAAGATTGAATCTTTTTATAGGTCTTGTTATTTGTAAAATTCATTTTATTATTCGGTGGGCCCAACTTAGGCATTAACTATACAATAAACTTAAAGTATTTGCTATTTAATTAACTTACTTGGATATATTAATTTGATCTAAAAATATTTTTTAAAGTTAATTAAATAACCTTTGATACTCCTCTAACATACATCTATTATATATTACTTTTATTCCTTTGTCTGAAGCAATTTTTTCTGCTTCTCTATTATATATGCCCTTTTGCATCCAGATTACCTTTATACCTTCTTTATCTATTGATTCCTCAATCACTTGTAATACTTGTTCTGCTTTTCTGAATATGTCTAATATATCTATCATCTCCGGAACATCTAAAACTTTTCCATATGATTTTCTATTCAGAATCTCCGTATAGATGGGATTAATTGGAATTATATTATACCCTTTTTCTATTAAAAATTTTGGAACATAATTTGAGGGTTTACCTACAGTTGGCGACATCCCTACTACTGCAATATTCCTTAATTTGTAAATTTCTTTGATGTCCTGATCTGAAAAATTATCTGTTTTGTTAATTTCAGCCATGATTGTATAATATCTCTTTTATTTATTAATAATTGTATTTTAAAAAATAATAATAATTACAATATCAAATAAACCAATTGTTTTATTTTACCAAAAGATAGAAAGAAGACAAGAGATTCGGAATAGAAAGACTGGATAGATGGCAAGATAATCTATATTAAAATATAAATTTTAATTATTATGATGAAGTTTATTGATTGGTATCCACATTATTTAGAAATTGTATTTGATCTAAACCTTAATATAAGCAAAGACTTTATAAGTTCATTACTTTTATCCAATTTAGTTTCCGACAGATCATTAAATTTAAGTTATTTTAAAAAATTGAAAAATAAAAAAATATTGGTAATTGGTGCAGGGCCAAGTATAGAGGAACCTTTGATCCAAAAATTTATCAAAGACCATTCAAATTTTATCATAATATCTGCCGATGGAGCTACAGAGTTATGCCTTCGGTTGGATATCATTCCAGATTTTGTGGTAACTGATCTTGATGGCGATATTGATTCTTTAATATCTGCTAATAAAATCGGTTCAATGTTGCTGGTACATGCTCATGGTGATAATATAGATAAAATTCTTAAATTTGTCCCAAG
>JBBRRG010000101.1:0-4719 GCA_038200895.1 Candidatus Nitrosocosmicus sp.
ATACCATACAAGAAAAAGAAAGGAGATGAAGTTGATGAAGAAAAGACAAAAGCGATACCAAATCGTAAAAAACATTCTCCTAAAAGATGGGTTGTAGAGAGAGAAAACTCTTGGCACAACAGGTTCAGGAAACTATTCACAAGGTATGAGAAGAAGGTGGAGAACTACCTTGGGTTGGTACAGTTCTCCTGTTCAATAATCATCTACCGAAAGATAATTTTGGGATAGGCTCTAAGTACAATACCCAATGCTACTAGCATCATTGTATAAGGAATTTTGGTTCGAGACTCTACTAATGAGGCGATAAATATGGTTCCTAAAAAGGCAAGAATGATATAGTCAGAATTTAACCACATTCACCGAAATAAATAAGTGTTAACATGATAATAAACATATGAATTTGAAGAATGGTATTTCAAAATAAATTTGTAGATGTGCAAATTAATCAATATATTCTATTTAATAAGAAAAACAATCAATAAAAAATAATAATTTACACCTCATGGGTTTCTACTCTTCTTGTACCTCTGAATAAAAAATATGACAAAAAGCAACAATCATCTACATAAATTTTTAGCATTTAACAAATTTTTTTGTCAGGCTATGTAAAGAAATGCCGCCTTCTTTTAACATCCATGCATTAGCCGTATTTACAGCATCAATTACACAAGATGATATTGTTGAACTGCCGAGCTCCACCTGACTACTCATAAGATTACCATTAAAATTTGCATGATTCAATCCTAATACATGCCCAAGCTCATGTTCTGCAACTTGTTCTAATTGATTCGGACTAAATGGCTGATTAAAAGATACTTTTGATAATATGACATAGGATTTTCTAATGAATCCATTATTATCAATAGAATTTACTGTTTTTCCTGCCACTTGTTTTCCATCCTATATAACAGAGATTATAATATCTTCATTACCAGTAGAGGTAGTTTTCTGAAACTTAATGCCATGGAGATTTTTATTCCATGATCCTACTGCCTTTGTCACTCCATCATTAGTCTTCTTATCGCCTCCTTTTCCTTGAATCGAATAGGTAAGAAAGCCTTTTTGTAATTCAGGTCCCCATGCACAACAAATCGGAATTATATTTTTATCCGCAAAACTATTTTTGACCTTGGTTTTTTCAAAAGATAAATTTAGATTGTTATGTAAGAGTGTAAATATTAGTAAAATTGAAATCGAAATAGGTACCATTGTTTTCAAAGATATATTCATATAGTATTTTTTACTAACTGATAATACTATTTTAATTAATATACATCTAAAAAAAGGTATATTATCTAGATAAAAAATTAAATAATAAAAATTAAATAATAATAATCCGCTATTACAATATTTTAAAAATACAACAATGCATAATAACCTAAATAAAATATAACAATTTTTGTTATTAGTTAGTAATATGTTTGATATTTTTAATATAAGTTATATTCAAAGATATTATTATTAAAAATAAAAATATAGTTTTGAACTATTAAATTGTTGAATTGGTTGATTTTTTTATTTCTTTAATTAATAGCCGCTAGTGCTGCCACCAGTGGTGCTGCCAGTGCTTGTCATGTTCATGCCAGTTGTATTGCCGCCTGCTGATGATGCGCTGCTTGCATTGCCGCCTGCTGCTGAAGATGTAGAGTTTGTGATGTTACCTTGTGCAAATACTTGTCCTACAACTAATGCAGATATTGCAAATGCTGCTATGATAGCTACGATAGCAATTAAATTTAATTTAGACATGTAAATTTAAGAAGGCTTTAAGGAGTATATAATGCTATATATCGACTGATATATGAAAATCATATCAAAAGAATTAACAAATAATCACTAGAAAAAACAATAGTAGAAAGATTTGCTATAGAAAAGCAAAAGCATTGAGATCAAAGTATCTAAAAATATCAGAATGTTTTATATCATTAAATCCTATAATATATTCTTAAAAATATTTTGTCATTATTATAATTATGATGAAATACTCGTACTACAACGTTTGAAAATAGCAACATAAACAATATACCAAAGAATTGAAAAAGAAAAAATGATTTTAAAAAAGAAGATCACAACCCTTCCCAAGGAAGGTTAATTAAAAATGATTTTTGCAAAATTATCCTTATAATGATCTGTATTCTTGTCCTTACGTTCTGCAACTGCTTTTGATAGTTAATTCAGATGTTAACTATGACAAAGGATAACAAAAATCTATATCAGGTATCCAGAGTGAAAATTCTGTTTTAAAAGATCAGATATATCCATTGGAATAAAGGATAATAAAAGAATGGATACCAAATTAAAATGTAAATACTAAATAGATTATGAAAATGTTATATAATTAGGATATCTGCATAATAGTAAAATATATCTGTAAAGATTCATTAAATTTTGATAACTATTTAATTAATTAAATTACATCTTCATCATGCAAAGTAATTATAACATTGTCCTCAATAATTAGTTTTATTTGAGAAAGTAGTGGTTCTATCTTTGAGGGTTCTTCAACAACATCAATCATCATAGTCGGTTTGATCGTAAACTGTTCCAAAGGTAATGCGGATTTGCCGCTCCTTCCGAATCATAAAAAAACGCTTTACCATACTATTACACCCGAAACTTGGACTTGATGAATGTTTCGATGTATATTTCAAATCTCTTCCATTTTATTTCATCATTTTTTTTAATTCGTATAGTTAGATAAAGCATTTATTGCTTTACCATTTAATATCTCCTTCAATTATCTTGGATATTAGTACTCTTTCACCATAGACCACTAAAATTGAAATGCCATGTTTAAAATAAAATTTATCTCTAAATCAAGAAATAATTTTATTTCAATATTATTAACTCTATAAAGCATATAAAAAAAGTTGGTCAAAGACCAGCAAAATCCTGTGCAACTAGAAAAGACATTTTAAAATCAAATTCAAAGAATCAGATAAACCTGAAAAATTAAAAATAAAATCTACGATGTATTACTGGTATGAATTAGAGAAAACATTACCAAAATCATAGAATAAGACGATATCGTTTATCTTATAAACGCTCAAAAAAATAACCTCAAAAGCAAAATTTTCATTCAGATATAGATGCAGTATTATTTTCGTTTGATATTAATATTACAAACGAGGGAGATCAACATTTTATGGTATATGCTGTATATTCTTAAAAGGAATATTGGATGTATTATTTAAATCATGTTCCTATATATCATATATGAGCACCAATATAGATTGGAATGACACCATAAAAAAAGAAGCAAGGGGAAGTAATAATGAGGACTTGGGCGAAGTACAAGAGGCAACAGATAGTTATGTTCTAGTTCAAAGAGGCATTATAAATAAAGAAAAGCTCTATATTCCTCAAGACCAAGCTGAAAGTTATGATGGCTCGGTTCTTAGATTCAATCTTTCAGAGGATGAAATAATAAGTAAATATAAAACAGATTCTCCTCCTCAATTCTCCTCTGCAAGAACAGATAGTACTAGAATCCAACAACAACAAAAAGAAAAGATAGGAAGAGAATCAGAAGAAACCACAGTATCATTAACTGGAGAAAAACTAGGGGTTTCAAAAGACACCAAAGAAAGTCATGCTACAATAACTAAAGAACCAACAACAGAAACAAAAACAGTACAAGTTCCCTTAACTCATGAAGAAGTAACCATTGAAACCAGACCTCCAAGTGGAGACACAGAAGCACAGACGCCTGTTTCATCTAAAGAGGATATAACAATACCCGTAAAAAAAGAAGAAGTAGGAGACGTAACAAAAACACCGTATGTTAAAGAAGAGGTAGTAGTTAAAAAGAAGCCAGTAACGGAAACAAAAGAAGTATCAGAAGAGGTAACATCCGAGAAGGTTAATACATCCGATATAGAATAAGAGAGCACGTAATTACTATATTTATCCTAAGACAAATATTGTCAATAAATATAGTAATTCTTATTTTTTGATAAAAAAAGATATACAAATAAAATTTTATATAATCACAATTGTATACTGTATTTACAGGCATATGGGAAAAGGAAGGAACGTTATGGGTCTTATTTATTATATTTTTAGAACAATTCTGGATTTTAGAAAAAAGAGCAAAAGTTCATTAAAATAAAAAGGGAAAACAAGACAATTTGAATTATATCAATCTGCTTGTTGTTATCCTTCAATTTTATTTATAAATAAATTATCAACAAGTAAATGCTTTCAATTAATTGTATAGATTTTATTACACATAAAAAACAAAAAGATGGGCTATTATCACCATAGTATTAAAAATATATATTATTTTAGAGAAAATAAAAAAATAATTTTTGAAAGATATGTTTTATATTAAAACTTAAAGAAATAAAGAATCATTTAATAATAAAATATAGTAAGCCAAAGAAGAAATCCAAATAATTGGTTTGTTATTTTGTATTTTCGTGTTTTAATATTATCCTTTAATAAATATGCATATATTATTATAAATTGCTTTAGAATAGATAGTATATGAATAATCCAATAGATAAAGTCAATGATACTAAAATAGAGTCATCAACAAATGTTTACTCCCCAAATAAATATATTACTTCACAAAACGAAGAAATAGTAAAAAAAATTCCATTGTTTACAGAAAATTTTGACATTACCAAAAAAACCGAAGAAACACAATTAATTTTAGCAAAGAAATGGATAACATCAATAAAAAAAATCGAAATTCCAATAAAATATGAAGAGGCG
>JBBRRG010000102.1:0-4669 GCA_038200895.1 Candidatus Nitrosocosmicus sp.
TCGTGAGCAAAGTGTATTTGTACCCTATGATAAAATCGGAATTTTTAATTATTTCTTGGGAATAATCGGTGAGGTATCTTTTTGATCCTGGACCCACACCTACAACAAATAACTTTTTTTTTGTCAAATTCAAATTAATCAAAAATTTGAATCGATATTTAAATTCTAACCAAATTTACAAAATATAGAGGAATATACCTATCTAATGGAAATATAGTTTATAATAATAAAAAAAAATAAATGGATGAAAGCTTATTAGCCTTCTTCCCAGCCTTTTGTAAATATGGCGTGTTTCTTTAATGGAATAGGTTGTCCTGGAGTATATTCCATTGGTCTCATCCAAAAAATTGCTTTTGTTGGACAAACACCAATACATGCACCATCAGAAATACATCGTTCTGGATAAAAGACGAATGCTTTGCCTCTTTTCCAACCTTCTACTGGTTTTACTCTTAATACATCAGGACCAAGAGCTGTACAAATTTCTACACATAAAGCACATCCAATACAATGTTGTTCACTAATATCTGGAAGTATTGCAACTGGCATCTAATTCACTGAGGGTAACTTTTCATTAAAACTATTTAAACACTATGGCATTTTATAACAATGATATAAAATTATATTAATCTTTTAGGAATATTTTCAATCATATTCCATTCAATTAATGCACCGATAAATAACATGATACAAACCAATCCAATTTCAACAATTAAATACAATATAGATTTTTTGGATATCCTCTTTTTTAAAATTTCAAATAGAAAAATACCTCCTCTAGAAATGGCTAAACCATATGATATTAATTCTAAAAGTCCAAAAGGTGTTAGAAAAATTATCAAGGGATTAGGATAGTTAATATTTGACAAATTCACTATTGAATTAAAAATTAATCCTGTCGAAAACGCAGAAAAGCTTCCTATAACAATACCCAAAATAGGTATAAACATAACTAATGCTATTTTAAGATTATTAAAAAAAATACCAAATTCATTAATCCCATGTATTTGACTAACAAAATTCTTTGATAATTCTTTAGAAAAAGATTTATCTATTTTGATTAAATACCCTAGTTGAAAAAGACCTAAAAAAAAGAACACAGCCATAAAGAAAAATAATAATCTATATTTAAAGTTAAATAACATTCAAACATAATATTTTTTTATCGATATAAAAATTTGTCATTATAAAGATTTAAAAAATATCTTTTTAAAAGTACAAGTGAATAGTGACGGTTAATAATAATTTATCTAAAATAATTTCTTTTGTCACTAGTAAAGGCTTTCAAATTCATCCTGATGCATTAACTCTAATAGAAGAAATACAAGAGAATTATTTTCAAATTATTGAAGATATCCTTACAAATAAAAAAAGTAAAAAAGAAAAATCTATGGTCATAATAACAGAGGATATAAAAAATTTTATAAAAGTTCCATCAAATAAAATACCCAATAAACATAGTAATTGCGAATTAATTGTTTCCAACGCAACAGCAGAAAATGATGTTAGATTTAAAGAAGATAAGGAAATAATAATAGATGAAAATCTTTTTTCAATCAAAAAAGATAGCTTTGATAAATATAAAGAAAAAATGGATGAAAATTTTAAAATTATTTATGATTCCAATGATAAAATTAATAGCGGAGAGGGAATAGAAGGTTATACCTCTTTATTTAGAAGTAGATATGAAAAATCATTAAAAATACTCTCTTTAAGACAGGATAGCAAGAAGGTAAAAAAAATAGAACTAGTTAAACAATTATTTAATCAATCAAAAATAAACTCTAATTCAATGTCTAAAGAAGATTCTGCTAATTCTCTATTTATAGCAGGATTGGTAATGAATAAAGATATAAAAAATAATAATTATGACTTAACGGTTGATGATCAATCTGGGTTATTAACAGCTACTACCTACAACGAAGAATTAAAAAAACAGATTTCCATGTTAACGGTAGATCAAATGGTTATGATCGAATTTGACAACAACTCAAAACGGAGGAAGAATACAATTAAGAATTTATTCTCTTTAGATATTCCTGATAGAATTCCAAATAGATCAAAATCTGAAATATTTAGTATATTGATTTCTGACTTGCATATTGGAAGTAAATTTTTTATGGAGAAAGAATTTCAAAATTTTTTAGAGTGGCTTAATGGGAATGAATATAATAAAGATATTATCTCTAAAACAAAATATATTTGTATTTGTGGTGATTTGATAGATGGAATTGGAATATTTCCAAATCAAGATAAAGAATTGTTAGAAAAAGATTCTTATTCTCAAATGGAACATGCAATAAAAATTTTGTCACAAATACCAAAACATATGAAAGTTTTCTTAATTCCAGGAAATCACGATTTAGGAAGGAGAGCATTACCTCAGCCAGCTATACCAAAGAAATATGCAGAGAAATTATATTCTTTAGATAATATCACCATGTTAGGTAATCCCTGTATGATTAATATGGAGGGAATAAAAATATTAATGTTTCATGGTCAAAGTCTAGACGATATAATTGCATCAATTCCAGGTCTTAGTTATTCTAAACCTGCAGAGGCTATGAAAATATTACTAAAATCAAGACATCTATCACCAATATATGGTCAAAGAACGCCAATTGCGCCAGAAAAAGAAGACATGATGATAATAGAAGATGTTCCTGATGTTCTCCATTCAGGTCATGTTCATGTAATAGATGTAGATAGCTATAAAGGAACACTACTTGTAAATTCTGGTGCATGGCAATCACAAACTCCTTTTCAACAAACAATGGGTATAACACCCACTCCCGGAATAGCAATAGCAATTAACTTATCTAATTTGAAACCTTACAAGGTTGATTTTAATAATTAAAGAGGTTTAACTTAAAGAAAATCAAGGAGAGTGGGTTGATCTTCCTTTGATTTAAAAATAAAATTTAACTCAACAATTAATGATTCAATTCTACTTTTTAAATAACCTGTAACTTTGAAATTATTACACAGATCTTCTGCTAAAACAATATATTTTTCAACAGAACCCCGAGTTACAGTCTGTAATAAAGT
This sequence comes from Candidatus Nitrosocosmicus sp., assembly GCA_038200895.1. Taxonomy (GTDB): domain Archaea; phylum Thermoproteota; class Nitrososphaeria; order Nitrososphaerales; family Nitrososphaeraceae; genus Nitrosocosmicus. Next base: position 3,049 of record JBBRRG010000102.1, read on the forward strand.
ATTTCCACATGCCAGGCATTTACCTATTAAAGGAATTCTTCGATATTTTTCGCCACATTTATTGCATCTAAAAGACTGTGACGAATAAGAACGCATATTTCCCATTATATCAGGTATTATATGAGTAGTTAATACCATTGAAATAACTTCATTGGTATCTACAGAATTAATCAAATTAGCAGTAGAAATTTGCATTGCTAATTTTTCTCTCATCGTATTAAGAGTAGAATATGCACTACGATTGACATTTGAAATAAGAACATTACTATGGTGGGTATATCCATAATCATAAAATTGTTTGTCTTCACCTATTCTATTTTTCAATATTTCAATTAAATTGGAGGCATCTGATGCTTTAACTCCTTGCCATGTATACTTGTAGAATTCAAGAGGATATTTCTTATCTATATCAACGTTATGTGCCTGTCGTTGTACTTCATGTGGTAGCACAATCGGCTGTATAAGTAAAGGTGCGTCCATTAATCCGCCTATTTTATTGGGTAAAAACGAATATGAAAAATTTAAAAATGCATCAGCTAATAGCATAACGGAATCAGCATCACCATCACAATCTCTTCGTTTAGCTGAATGCCATATAGGAGAACCCAAACAGACTTGTGACTCGGTAAATCCGATTATTCGTCCAATAATACCAACTGAAGTATGGGGAGCCAATCCGACTATTAAATGCCCAATTAAATCATCAACAGAATAGGCATTATAAACGGGGGGCAAGTTATATATTGTTACTAATTCTTCATCAACAAATTTAGCAGTTTTCAACAAATGTTTTGCTGATTCTAAAGGAATTATAACATCCTGATTAAAGAGCTCTATTACTTGATCAGAAGAATATATTTCATTATTTTGATGATCTCGAACATATCCTAAATCATGTAATTTTGAAATAGATATATTGATAAAAGATGGCATAAAATGTGTAAGAGGTTCATTTGTGGCATCAAATCTTATAGTACCATCTTTAAATACCGATAATCCATATTTTTGCCTGAGTATCCCTTTTTCGATTGGTTCCGCTTCTTTATCTTTACCCATCAAGGATTTTACACCTTTTAATGGAGAAGTTATTTCAAAACCTAATTTTTTCTCGGCTTTTTCAAGAATAGATTTTAGTGGAAAATGAATTGGAGAAAATGTTTTACATTCATTACCACATTTTAAACATTTATTCTTTCGTCTATCATCATTAAATGTATCAAAAGATATTTCTAAAGATTCTACTTTACATACCTTACAAATAACTTTGATAGGTGTCGATGTATTACAATAAATGCAAATAGTACCCAGTGATGGAATATTACATTTATGGCAAAATCGATTTGATTTTTCAGAGTAAAAAGAAAATGAGCTTGATGCTTTTAATATATCTCTCATTGGTCCTCCCTTATTACCTACAGGAAATAAAACATGTATTGGTGGTTTCATTTTGCGTTCTGCAGCCTTTTCTGGCCTACCCACTCTTACAGAAATAGAAGAGGAGAATTTCGATCGTATTTTTATATCAGAGATCAAATTTATCAACTCAATAACATTGTAATTATTGATATTATTTTGAATTATTGTATTAATTTTATTATGAAGATCTAAAATATAATTATCT
>JBBRRG010000103.1:0-4664 GCA_038200895.1 Candidatus Nitrosocosmicus sp.
ACCAGCAACCAGCAACCAGCAACCAGCAACCAGCAACCAGCAACCAGCAACCAGCAACCAGCAACCAGCAACCAGCAACCAGCAACCAGCAACCAGCAACCAGCAACCAGCAACCAGCAACCAGCAACCAGCCACCAGCCACCAGCCACCAGCCACCAGCCACCAGCCACCAGCCACCAGCAACTTCAAAAATTCTACTTTTGTTGTATCATCATCTATTTCCGTAAATTATTATAAATTCACAAATAATCTTGTAAATTAAGGTACAGTTATTTGGGTAAAAAGTAGAAGCCGATGGCTGCTTGCTGATAAATTCAATATCATCCAGAAAAACTATATCATTTGAAATTTAGAAATTTCATTTCTAACATCTAATTTATTCATCCCTAGAAGGAGTTTCACTTTCTAAATCTTTCTTATCCTGCATTTCCTAAATAATCTGAATAATAGTATTAATTATATCCTCACAGTTTTTTGTTTTAATAATCCTCATTCTATTTTATCATGGTAATAGTAATATTGCTATTTTAAATTATATAAAAAAACTTTTAATCAATTGTAATATAAAAAATACATGAAATTAAAAGGAAAGGTAACTATTATTACAGGAGCTAGTGGTGGAATAGGAAGTTTTACCTCAAAAAAGTTATTGGAAGAAGGGAGTAAAGTTGTATTAGTAGGAAGAAATAAAGCCAAGTTAAAAAGGACTGTAGAAGAAATTAATAATAATAACAATAATGATATATTATCAATAACCGCAGATGTTTCTCATGAATCTGAAGTATTAAATGTTTTAGAGCAAACGATATCTGCATTTGATAAAATAGATATTCTTATAAATTGTGCAGCAACAATAAATGATCCTGTACCTTTTCATTTAATGACAGAAGATCAATGGAATGAGCTAATCAACGTAAATTTAAAGGGAACATTTCAACCTATCAGATCTGTAATTCCAATTATGATGGAGCAAAATTCAGGAAATATAATAAACATATCATCATTGCTAGGTATGAGAGCGATACCTAATGTTCCATTTTCTGTCTATGGAGTTACCAAATCAGGAATAATTATGTTAACAAAAAATATAGCTGTGGAATACGGACAATATAATATAAGATGCAATTGTATTGCACCCTCAACTATACGAAGTCCATTGCTAGAACCTTATCTTCAAGATGAAGGTGCAAAAAAGGTTTTAGAATCATCATTTCCACTTAAGAGAATAGGCGAGCCAGAAGATGTTTCTAATGCTATTTTGTTTTTATGTTCTGATGAATCTAAATGGATAACAGGTACGGTAATTAAGGTAGATGGAGGTATTTCAGCACGATTATAAATTCAGATGCAGACTAAAATAGATTTTATAAGTTATTGTATTTAGGAATATCTTTAACAAATTTATTGACATAGAAAATTGAATATCAGCAGAGTAATATCAACTAAAGAAAAAGATGAAATTGGCGATATTTAAAATTAAATTTAAAAATAAATTGATGTGATTTACAATATGGGACTAAATCTAAAACCATTGATTACTTCAAAAACTATAACAATTTCAGAGTTGAATGGAAAAATGGTAGCAGCAGATGCTTTTAATATAATATATCAATTTTTAGCAACTATTAGAGGACCAACGGGTGAGCCATTAACAGATAATCAAGGGCAGCCAACTAGTCATTTGAGCGGTCTCTTTTATAGAAATATAAGTTTAATGTGTGAAGGAATTAAATTAATTTATATTTTTGATGGTCTCCCTAATGAATTAAAAATAAAAGAGATTGAAAGGAGGAAAAAAATAAAACTAGAAACAACAGAAAAATACAATTTAGCGTTGATCGAAGGCAGATTAGATGATGCAAAAAAATACAGTCAAGGAACTTCTATTTTAACCTCTAAAATAATTGAAGAATCTAAAAATATTTTATCATTTATGGGTATTCCTTTTATAGATGCATTGTCTGATGGAGAATCAACAGCTGCATATTTATCACGAAAGGAAATAGTTCATGCATGTGTTAGTCAAGACTATGACTCCATTTTATTTGGAGCAAAAAGACTAATAAGAAATTTAACAATTAGTGGAAAGAGAAAAATTCCTAATAGAAATGTGTACATAAATGTAGAACCAGAATTGATAGAATATGAAGAAATATTAAAAAAAAATAATTTAACACAAGAACAATTAATAGATTTAGGCATATTAATTGGAACAGATTTTAATATCAACGGTTTTAATGGTATCGGTCCTAAAACTGCATTAAAATTAATTCAGAAATATAAAAAACTAGAGAATATTGATAAAATAAAAGATGAACTTTTAGATACTCCATATGATGAAATAAGAAAAATTTTTTTGGAACCAAATGTTACTCCGGTAGAAAATATGGATATCCAATTTAAGGATTTAAACAAAGAGAAAATTATAAATTTTTTATGTGATGAAAAAAATTTTTCTTATGAAAGAGTAAACAACTCTATAGAAAAACTAAACAAAACCATTTTTAAAAAAAGTCAATCATTAGATAAATGGTTTTAATTAATTAAATTAAATTAAATTAAATTCCTATAATCAGATCACAATTTAGATTTTCTAAGTATACTTTTTTTTTCAGATTTAAATCGCCCCAATTCATAGTTATTCATATCAACAAACTTTATTCCTTCCGATATAACAGGATTAACTTTTCTTATCAAATAGTATATTTGTTGACAAATACGTCTATAATCAGGGTGGCCTTGGGGAGTTGTTCTAAGTTCAATCATATGACACGCTTCACGTAGGTTCATCTTAACAAAACATGGATATCTATAGGCAAAGTTTACTACGTATTGAGCCTCATTTGGCATTTCTAACGATATTAATTTATAGGCATCATTACTGACATACATGCAATCCTTGTAGTCCTTTTCTATACCTAACTCTATTATCTCTTCAGGAATATCAAATCCATATGCAGTAGACAATAATTGTCTACTGATAGTCAAAATTCTATGTCTATGAAGGTCTCTAAATGTTCCATAATTAGTTAGTAATTCAAAGGAATAATCAATTGATTCGAAAGCTCGTCCTGGCCTATGCCGTCTATTTTGTCTAAATTGGGTATAAAGACGAATTATTGCATGTCTTTTTTCATCTGAGAGAGTATGTACATAGGTTAATAAAAAGTTCATAGGAGTATCCTTACAATATTCATGTAATATCGATGAAACTAATCTTATTTCAGCATCTTTGTTTGGTATATATGAAAGCAAAATAACAGAATCTAAATTTACAATAGAACTACTACTACTACTACTACTACTACTACTACTACTACTATTTTCTTTTGTTTGTAATTCTGAATTCAAAAATTGATTTATAGAATCCTTTGTCTTTGTTAGATAGTCTTTATAAAATGAACTATACTTATCCCTCGACCGCTTGATAAATGGTTTAACGTATTTTTCTAATTCATCAAATAAATTATTACCTAGGTCTTGGAGTTCAGATAGATCGGAAGAAAACAGATTAAATAATAGATATTCAAATGCTCTCCCATTTCCAGTTATTGCAAGATTTGTAAGTGTTGAAGATGGCAGAAGGTTTCTTAGAATATCTAACGTCTTAGCCTTAATTGTTGATATATAAATCTTTTTGGCATTTTCTATGTCATTTGAACTTTTTAAATTATTAAAAATACTTTCGCTTTGAATATCAGAATTATTAAAATAAAGATCATCTATAGGTATTTTTTCTTTAAGATAATTTTGCATTGATACAATATTCTTTGAATAAATTTCAAAGGCAAGATCACAAGAATGCAGAAATTTATCGGCATAAGAAGAACTCATAATCTTTTTATCCAAATAATATTTATATTTCCCATTTATTTTTTTATCAAAAGCAACATAACGGGAAGATTTTTCTAAAAAAGAAAATCCAATTCTATGATCCTCTATTTTTTGAGCAGAGATATTAGAAATCCATTCTAAAGCACACTGAGCGGTTCCAAGTTCAGCAACAGAATCATCACCATAGTCTAATAAAACCTTGTTATAAAACTCTATTCCTCTATTGGGATTAGATAAAAATTCATCGATGAAAATACGCCGCATTGTTTTATCGGTTCTAGAATATCTAGACATTAATGCACCACGATCAACTTGATCTGGAGTAATAATTACAAATACAGATTTATCAAAATTAGAAAAATGTGATTCAAGTTTTTTTTTTTCATCAGAATTAAAATTTTCTTGATATATATTCCCCATAAGCTTTTTACTCGATGCTAAATATTTAGAATAAAGTGTCTTATTTCTTTTATTTTTATTTGTTATTTGCAAAAGAAGCATAAATACATAATTCATTTAACTTTTGTTTTGTTTTGTTTTGTTTTGTTTTGTCATAATAAGAATCATATATTGTTGTTGGTATTTTGTTTAAATTATAGAAAATATTAACTGAAGATAGAAGTATCAAGTAAAAAATATTTTTTATAAAATTAATAAAAGTATATTACCAAATGTCTATGAACCCATAATACTATTAGTTAAACAATTATTAGGAATTAATTAATTTTTTTTCACACCCTGAGCATTATACTAGCCTATACAGAAAATTCATGAGCGAATTGAAGCTCGAGTTTGTAGGTAAAAAAGTTAAAGACATGTATGGAACATAC
>JBBRRG010000104.1:0-4658 GCA_038200895.1 Candidatus Nitrosocosmicus sp.
AAACAAATTGAGAAAATATAACAAGATATCCGATATAGTCGTAGGTCTGACAAATTATAGAATAATGAACCAGTGTTTATAGAAACGGAATACCTATCGTATCAGAAAATATAGATTGTTTCTAATTGTGCAAGAGATCTAATATATCCAGAATATTATCAAGATCTTATTTTTTTTAATTAATTTGGGTACGTGGGGTGTGGTGAGAGAGGGAGGAAGAGATGATCAAGATTATGTTCTGTATTATTTTTCCTTCTCCTTTTCTTTGTGGAAAAACAATGGAACATAAATAAAAAGTCTATTTAATAATGTCTGTTTCTATTTATATCTTGATTCTTAATAATGGGAAACTTATGATCTAAGATTGCTTTATCCCAATTTTTCTGCTTATTGATTCTATCTATAGTTGCCTTATATTTTCTAAAATCATTTTCCTACTTCTGTTTTAAAATATCAAATTAAAGGATTGTATTATGTTAAACTTAAGTTTTATTTTGTTTAAATGTTTTATTCTGATTTCACTGCTGATTCTTTCTGAAAATATATATGCTAATAATTTTTATTTTGGAGGATTAATTCTTTTATTGTTTTTCCAATATTTTCGTCATTGTCTAGAATTATTGAGACAGAATTGTTTTTTTTTGGCGATAAATTTATTATTATAGTATTGTTGTCAATTACTATTTCGATGTTTAAACTTTTTCTAATCACTGATACATCTTTAATTTCAATCGTTTTTCCAATTAAACTATCATTGTTGTTTGTAGGTATTATCGAAGTTAAATAATATAGTGATTCTATAAATGATTCTAATAAATAAAAAATATTTTTTATTTCTTCTTTTATTATTTTATATTCTTGAATATTATTGTTATCTATGTTAGTAATATTCCATTTTATTGTTTTTGTATTACTACTTAATTCATCAAAAAATTTTACAAAATCTTCAACTATTGATTCAAAAAATATGTCGATGAGATTTTTACCTGTAAATTTTAAGATTACTTTAATTGTTTGATAAGTAAACTCATATTGCAAATATTTTGTAAACATCATTGATTTGCCGTACTTTACTCGATGAGTTTTGCAGTCCTCTATACCATTGACTATTTCATTAAAGTATTTAACAGATGTTTCATTTGATTCTTGACAATTTAATTTTGAAATTATGATCAATTTTAAAATTTTGAAAAAAAAATTTCGAAAATGTTCACTATGTTCTGTGAAATCATATCTTACTTCTTGAATTGCCAATTGGTAAATCCTAATTTTTTATTTTATATGTTAATCGTTTTTAGTTTTAATTAAATTAATCACTTTTGCATTTTTCTATTATATTTTTTATTATCTATAAAATTGTAATGTTGTTTTTAAGATCATTTGAAGTTCTCTCTATTGTTTATGTTGCTATGGCTTACGCCATTCTGAAAATCTATTTTGTTTATTGATTTTGTTTTTTAATTGACCCATCAAAAAACCTATAATTTTATGATATTTATATAAATAGGCTATCATAATTGTAATTGACCCAGCTATAGCAAAATTAGTACCCATGAATCTGAGACCTTCTGTGAATGACTGAACTATAAAATCTATAAGGATAAATGCTGCTCCAAAAATTAAAACTAATATTCCTGATGTAAAAAATACTTTAAATAAGGGCAATTCTTTATCTCTTGATATTTTATTTCACCATTAGTATAGTAAATGATGATGATAAGTATATCTATATTTTTTTTCTGTCGTTTAATATGTTAATATATGATTAAAAACCTGAGATTATTGGATCTATTGGTTTAATGATCTCTCTAAGTAGAGTGGTTGCGTATGTACCCTTTGGTACAGCAAAATCAACAGAAGTAGAATTTTCATATGTGATATATTTGAAATCTTTTGATAGGAATACCGCTTGTCTGAATCCTCCGGATTCGCTTAATTCTTGCATCTCTTTTATAAAAAAATCTTTAGCAGTAATATTTTCATTATATAATATTTCTTTAACAATCAAATCAAATCTGTTTTTTCCTGGTTGGTATGCATAACCAGGTAACCTGATTATCGGAATTTTTTCATATTTGGATGAATCTGAATTTTCAAATCTCCGTATTTTCCCTAATACTATTTGGTCAATGACTTCAAAACAAAGATCATCTTTTTCACACTTTTTTAGGGAAAATTCATTTTCTATCGCAGTACTTAATGCTTTGTTGAAAACATAAGACTGAAATGCCTGCACAAAAAGCCTTCTAATATTTATCGGTATAGATCTCAAAACAGATACCGATTCTTTGCCTTTTGTTATTTCATAAGCAATTTTTTTTTCGATATCCATGCCTCTTGGAATTATTTTAACAATATTTGAGTTGTTTTTTATATCTTTTAATTTTTCTCTTATTTCTATACTAAATTTCGAATCGAATTTTGTTGTATATGTCAAAAGTATATCTATTGCTTCATTAAATTTTCTCTTCAGAATTGCTTTTCCTACAAGATGGGTAACCAATCTTTCACTACCAAATCTTTGTAACCCGTAAAAATTTCCTATGTTGTTAATTTCTGATAGAAAATGTAATAGATTATCTTTAGAGTTGTATTTTGGATTATTAATTTTTATAGCAAATTTATTTCCTACCAGCATTGATTTTTCAAGTGGTTTGTTTGAAAAACCTATAAATTTCAAAGAAATTTCTCCAATTTTTATATGTTTCATTATATTTTTATTATTATTTGTACTTGCATATTGCGAAGTCGTTGCTCGGGCGTCTTTAATACCAACTATTTTAAAATTTATTCCTAGTTTTTTTTTTAAAATTAGTATGGCATGATTTGAGTCTACTCCTTTTTTTTCTATTTCATATATTGGAAAAATATTATTTTCAATTTTTTGCTGGGTTAATTCTTTTAAGAACTTTTGGTCTATTATTTCTTTAACAATAAAATCCTCATTGTTTTTTTTTATATTTCCGCCTATGCCATTAAATATTGTCGAATAATATTCGATTCCTGCAAGCCTGTCTATTTCGGGAGATATTTTTTTCATTTGCTAGATCGTTTAGTAATCTATATTGAAGATTCAGGTAATTATAACGTTATTTTAAAATATTTTATATAAAATACTACACTACGATGTATTTATATTCTTTTTATTAGTAATACATATATCATATTTCATCTCATTAAAAAATGAATTAGTAATGACTATGAAAAAAATATATTTTATTAGTAAATCAAAACATACTATAATATTCAATAAACTTGACAACAAAAAATTGCTATTATTAATACTATTATTACCTGTTTTATTTATCGCTATAAACAGCCAAAATTTCTTTTCTGTAAATGCGCAAAGTTCTTTAAATAATGTTATAGAGCAATCCCAATCCAACACTCAATCAAGTACTCAATCTAATTCCAATTCTAATAATGGTAATTGTAATAATAATATTTCTGTACAAAGTCAAGCAACTGTTAATGGAAAAACTACAACTACCAATAAAAACATTTGTGGTGATAATACCTCTGTTAGCAGCAGCAGCAGCAGCACATCTGGCAAACCTACTTTAAAAGGGATAATCGCAAGTGCTGAATATGCTCCAACAGATGGTGTTATAATAAATAGTGTTTTTGGAAACTGGTCCTTAACATCACAAGGTGATAATTCTAAAGATTTTAAAGCTTCATTTATTATACAACCCATTAATTATAACAATCTTGCTACTTCGACCTCTACTCCTTCCAATTTAAATCCACAAACAAAAACTTTTACAAACACTACTTCATATTTCCTTTCAAATTTCATCGCAAATTCTGTAATACAACAAAATTCTGATATCACATATGTTGGAAAAGTAGACGTAGTTCAAAATGTACATCCAAGCGATTCCACACGACCAGATGAAACTAATATCTTTAAAGGAAAAGATGTTTCTCTCTCTATGCTAGATGACAGGGTATTAGTCATCAATTTTGATAAACAATCAAACTTGTTTGATGTATTTAAAAATACTCCATTGGTTGGATTAATTTCATCTAATGCATTAAAATAGTACAATGTCATTGGTGGTCGGGGTGGTTAAACTTCATATAGAGAATCAACTCTTCTGATTAAATAAAATACTTTTTTTGCTTTTTTATTGCCAATATGTTCTATCGGTTTAAGTTGATATTATTAATTTTGTATTACAAAAGTGTATAAGTAGTAAGTTGTAATGTGTATTTGTAGTAATCATGTCTCAGAGTAATAACCTTTCTCTAAAGGTGCTTGAAGCTTATACACGAGATGTAGGCCGTGGAGTTGCTAGAATTGATTATGATTCTATGGATTCATTAAGTGCATCTACAGGAGATGTTGTTGAAATAAAAGGAAAACGCAAAACCGTTGCAAAATGTTTGCCTCTCTATCCTTCAGATGAAGGTAAGGGTATAATCAGGGTTGATGGTCTGGTTAGAAACAATGCAGGCATAGCTATTGGCGATGCAGTTGTTGTCAGAAAGATTAAAGCTGTTCCTGCAGAAAAAGTCGTTGTTGCACCTTTAGAAGCTATTCCTCCAATTGATGAGAGATATTTAGCTGATGCTCTTGAAAGTGTTCCATTGATTAAAGGAGATAATGTTATGGTACCTTATTTTGGTGGCAGACTTACATTTCAAGTTATAGG
>JBBRRG010000105.1:0-4648 GCA_038200895.1 Candidatus Nitrosocosmicus sp.
CAAATATCTCTGAAGATGTCTTTGTCCCTTTATATCGATTATCCATATATGTTGTCGGTTGTTGAGATGGAGGTGATGGGGTAATGAAGGTAATTTATAGATCTGAATCCTGCCTCCATATATTCGATGTATTAAACCGAAGACACATTACCATTATATCGGTTTATAATATGTGTATTATACTCGATTTCCTATTTGAATACACGCCACAAATACAACCTATCCAATTAGCTTATATAGGTGGTTTACTGCTTCCCTTGTGGTCGATTAAAAGTGCAACAATGTGCAACACTGTGCTATTACTATACAAAATAAATAATAAAGTTGTTGATTATATTAAGAGCAATAAAAATTCCTCCTATTTTGAAGGTATGTATTGTGCCCGCAAACCTTCTAAGAAGTTAATTAGTGCATCCTAATTTATTTATGCTAGTTACGATTTATGTCAGAAATCTTGCCTGGAAAATCGAAAATAACCAATAATATTAATTCTTTTATCACTCTCAATTATTACATTCATCCTATGGTTTTGACAATAGTGACGGCTTTTTTGATGAATTTGACCGAAGATGACGACTAGAATGATGGTCTATTATTTTAATTATAAATCTTTGAGGGATATTACAATGAATAAAAAATTGGTAATTTTACATTTTTCTATTAAATCGCTAGTAATACAAGGTATCTGAATGTCATATCAAAAAATAAAACAGTAAAAGAAATACGAATTATTTAGGAGAGGTGGATTTCGAGATCGGTTAAAAAATCTAGTATTTTCCTTGAATATGTCATAGAATGGCCCCAATAATGACTATCTGGAATTGCTATTAATATAGGCTATAATATTGAAATTAATGTCTTAATATTCACTATGATGATGGAGTAAAACATATTAATGAATCTTCAATTCTATTTTTTTCGTTTTTAGGCTTTGGCATCCGCGGTTCTTTTGTACGGTATATGAAGAAAAGAAATTCAGGAAATACTTTCAATTTCATGAGTTATGTAAACTTTTTGTTATTTCGCATATCTTGTGATAAATGAATGCGGATTCTTAGCAGATCTAATCGTTTGGATATCTATACGAAATTATTTTTTAAATTTAAAAGAAATTCTATTAACGTGAAAGTAATGTAAGACGATAATATACCAAAAACATCAGAATTTATACTTAATGTCTATCTTAAAAGATCTTTCAGCACCTTAAATTTCTTCTTTTATTTCTTCTTTTAAATAATCTTTGAATAGCGTATTTTTATTATCTTTTTCTATCTTGATGTAGTAGATGTTATCGAATTCTACTATCAGAGATAGTAAAGGATCTAAAAAATACTTTTTTTGTAATCTATGTAGGAAAACAAAAACGATGGACATTTCAATGGAGAAATGAATGTCAGTAAAAAGCTGTTTACGAATAATTATACGAGAAATCTTGTATATGTTATGGATACACGTTTATGCTAGTTTTTTAACGGTAAGCTAAAGCCAAACGTAGCACCTTTTCCATTTTTATTGTTTTCGCCCCAGATTTTGCCACCATGTGCTTCTACAATACTTTTTGAAATATACAATCCTAATCCTGTTCCATGGAAGGATTTTGATACAAATTTTGTAAATACCCTTGGCAGTATTTCTTCATCAATTCCATTACCCTTATCTTTTACATAGACAACAACATTTTCTTTAATATTACCATCCTTATGAAATCCTTTCTTTTCAATATTTATTGATATGATTATTTCTCCTTCTTCTTCTGAAGTAAATTTAATGGAATTATCAATTAAATTTGAGATGACTCGGCTAATACTATTCTTATCTGCATAAATACTTATATCGTCTTCTAATATAGTTTCAAACTTTATATTTTCAGTATCAGTATTATTTTTATAATTGTTAATATTATCATATATTATTTCATTAATTGTGAAATGTTCCTTATTTAGGTTTAATGAATTACTTTCAATTCTTGATACATCTAAAATATCTTCAGCTAATTTTTTTAATTTCTTTGTATTTTTAATAACAATGTCAAGTAATTCTATATGCTCTTTATCCTTTGTTTTACCTCTAACAATTTGTGTAAGTCCAAGTATTGGTTGAATAGGGGTTCTTAATTCATGAGCTGCTGTGTTAATGAATTCCTTTTGCATTTTCTCATGCATTTGAAGTCGTATAAATGCTTCTTTTAACTGTTCATACAATTCTGTTTGTTTCCAAAGGCTATCAAAAATAGATACATAGGATAGAGCAGTAGATTTACCTTCAATAAATATTGACAAGCCTAGAGTATACCGAAGGTTATCCTTGGTATCGTCTTTTATTTCAAAAATCATACTTTTTTCTCTGTCCACGATAGTAATTCCTATTACCATTTGTAAAGAAAATTGTAAATTTCTAAATTCAATGAAATGATACTTTGATTTTATTTGGTCTGTTATTTTATCCTCGTTAATGATTTTTGAGGGAATTAACACTTTAACTTTTATTCCCTTTGATGCTAGGTTATCTAACAAACTAAAGCCTCCATTTCTTTCTGTACGTAAAAATCCATTTTCAGAAGATAATAATATCAATATCTCTTTTTTGGCAGATTTGTTTAATTCCGAAACAAATTTAATCGATTCTTTTGGATTTGGCATTATATCTACATTGATATAACGTCCTTCTTCAATATCCTTAATTCTAGATTTTGCATCAATGCCTGTTTTCCATAATTCTTTAAAAATTGTATTATAATGATTGCGGTATAGAGAATCATTACTACTTAAAAGATTAGTAACCATTCGTCCTTCTTTCATCTTTTCCATGGTGGAATTTAATAATTTATCACTTAATGCAAAACTGGAAAATGGAACACTTTTTACATGGCGTACTTTTATTCCCTCATTCAAAAAAACTGAGACCAGTTCGATATCATTTTTATTATATATCGAGGTTATCCATCTAATGCCGCTATGTTCTCCGTTTCTATGTTTCTTTACTATATCTTTATACACTTCAAAGAAGTTATTATAAATTAATTGCATCCCTCCTGTAGTGGAATAAATACGCAAGTCATTGGATTTTTTAACCAAGTCTATCATTCGTTTTGAAATTTCTTCCTCATTTTCTAATACTTCTGTTTTTATTGGTTCTATTCCTTGCTCTATTTCTCTAATTCTTTGCTCCACCGACATTGAATTTAGCCATAAATTCTCAAAGAAATACCTATGCTGTTCAATTATAGCTTTGACATTGCTATAAATAGTTTGAGTAATAGGTTTTGCTTCTCCCTCTAGTTTGGCAGTAGCCACGTATTCTGTATCACTTACCGCCATATTTCCTTTGATTTCGCTAATATGTCTAAGTTCAACATAATGCATCAATTCTTTACAATAGGATAGATTTTCTTTAGTGATTTCTGTAATGAATCGTATTTTGACTCCTCTTCTTTTAAAATCAATATATCCTTTTTTTATTTGTTCAATACCCATTGAAAAAGATGGCGACAAAGAGTCGCCGCAGACATCCGCACTTTCTTTAACATTGGACATAACCTGAGCTAGTCCATTCATAGCTTTTTCTTCGTCAATCCATATCTCTGTCTTTGATACCGATTGTTGTTGTTGGGTTGAGTTAAGTGTTGTTGCATTTTTATTCAAACCTGATGATGAGTTTGAAGAATTATTATCTTTACTATTACTCATCAGTATATTGAATATATAATTAGAATTAGAAAAACTTTCGGGATAGCATAAATTCTAAATAATGAAATAATATTATATGTTCTATCACAATGATAGATTATTAAGAAAACCAATACTATAAAGATTGTATTATATTAACATCAAAAGGTTTGTAATATTTGATAAAGGATAGACGAAAAAAAATTACTATTTTATACTAATAATATATTCAATAATGAATCTGTTATAAAAATAGAGATAAATAAGGTTTTGAATGTAATACAAATTCGATTAATTATATTTTCTATTTGAGAACAAATAATGGTGTTGAGTTCAAGTATCTTTAATCTGTCCACACCGTACATATTAGTGGTTTGTGAAAAACCTGCTTCTGCCCAAAGAATATCTCAATCTCTTGGAACCACCAGTGTGAAAAATTTATCCAAAACTGAAATAGTGGGAGATAAGTTATGAAGGATGGATAAGTTTTTACAAGCTGTATGCTAATATATCTCTATTTGGATCTCAAATTACTTTTCCAATATTGTATAAGAACGACATTTTGAATATTGTTGATATAACACTGACAGATAAATTTACCCAACCTCCCACTAGATTTAATCAATCTAGTCTTCTAGAAAAGATGGAAAAGGAAAAAATTGGCACTAAAGCTACCAGATCAGAAATTATAAACACACTTTTTAAGAGAAATTATATTAATAATACTATCACTACATCACGAAAAAAAGAAAGCGATGATATAGTTTCAAAAACAGGAATCGAACCTACCGACATTGGTTTTGAAATAATAAAATCAATGGGCAAATACATACCAAACATAGTAGATCTCTTGCATAATTAGAAACAATCTATACCTTCAGGTATAATACTTGCTCAGTTTCTACCGATATTGGTTCATTATTCTATAGTTTACCATACCTGATACTATATCTGCTATCTTATTGTACTTTTTTAGCCTGTTT
>JBBRRG010000106.1:0-4599 GCA_038200895.1 Candidatus Nitrosocosmicus sp.
CAAAATTACAATATAAAAGTAACGAAATAACAGAGGATATATATCAGCAGATTAGTTTACATACAAACGAACTATTGGACCATATAAATTCAGAAAAAGCAGAAATAAAGAATATAATGAACAAATTGACTCAACAAACAATAGAGAATACAGTTGCTGCCTCATCAGCTAATGATGCTCAAGAAAATCCCATAAATATCCAAGACGAAAATAATGGAGATTTAGAAAACAGTCAGCAGCAGCAGCAGATGTCTCCTCAAGAGTTAAGTGACAGTATTAATCATAATCAAGAGTTACAAGAACAGGAAAAAGTTCAAAAAGAATTAGAAAATTCTAATACTGATGAAAATGAACATGAAGAAATCAATCCAATAATTACATCAACTAATTAATTTTTAACAAATAGTAATTACATTTTTAGATAATGGAAAAAGTAATCAAAGAATTAATTTTATCTTGTTTTAATAGTAGGTATGTATATAGATTCAAAAGAAGTTGATAGATAAAAAAATGATGATGAATTATTCTTGTTTTTGTGTTTTTAAAAGTTCGCCTATTTCATTATGCATTTTTGAAAAGTTTAAACCCTTTTCTGTTGTTTTATAAGTCTGTGAGCCTTCAATATATTCAATTAAATTATTTTCTATTAATACTGATAAATATTCGCGGAGTTGTGCATAACTCAAAAATGCCTTGTACATTATTTTTGTCTTTGTAGCACCCCCATTAGCCGCATCAAGTATCATTGCTACAATCTCTGTTCTACTTCTATATTTCATATTTTATTTTCGTTCTCTTTATTTATTTTAATATATTGTTACAATTTAATATAAAATTCTTATACATATTTATATTAAATAATTTTTAAAAAAGCATTTAAGTAAAACAGCATTCTTTTCAATTCTCATGACTAATAACAGTTTAGATTCAGTAGCAGATAAAGTTGTATCACTTGAAGGAAAAAAAATTGAAAAAATAAAATATGAGGCATCGAATACTCCTGAAAAATTTTGGACAGAATGTGCAAATAATTTAGTCTGGTTTAAACAATGGGATAAAGTATTATATTGGAACTCTCCTTTTGCAAAATGGTTCCATGGTGGAAGAATAAATGCAGCATATAATTGCCTTGATAAACATCTAAACACGGAAATAAAAAATAAAGCTGCTATTATTTGGGAAGGAGAAAATGGGGAATCGATTACTTTAACATATAATCAGATATATTATAAAGTAAATCAATTAGCTAATGCTTTAAAAAAAATTGGAATTAAAAAAGGAGATCGCATTACCATTTATCTTCCGATGGTACCTGAACTGCCTATTTCAATGCTCGCTTGCGCAAGAATAGGAGCTATTCATTCAGTAGTTTTTTCAGGATTTAGTTCTCAATCAATTGCTGACAGGGCAAATGATTCTAAATCCAGAATAATAATTACAGCAGATGGGGGTTTTAGAAGAGGAAAAATTATTCCGTTAAAGAATATAGTAGATGAAGCAATAGAGAAAATTCCTTCTATTGAAAAAGTGATTGTTGTTAAAAGAACAAATAAAGAAATAACAATGGGTAAAAAAGATCTCTGGTTTGAAAATATAATTGAAAAAGAATCCATATACTGTGAATCAGAATGGATGGAAAGTTCTGATCCATTATACATATTATACACATCAGGGACTACTGGAAAACCAAAGGGAGTTATTCACGGTACAGGAGGATATTTAACTCATTTATATAATTCAGCCAAATGGGTTTTTAACTTTACAACAACAGATATTTTCTTTTGTACAGCTGACATAGGGTGGGTAACTGGACATAGTTACCTTGTTTATGCACCACTAATGCATGGAGTAACAGAAATAATGTATGAAGGAGCACCAGATTTCCCCGATCAGGGAAGGTATTGGAAAATAATAGAAAAATATGGTGCAACGATTCTTTATACAACACCTACAGCATTAAGATCATATATGAGATATGGTGATAATATTCCCAATTCCTACAACTTATCTACGTTACGTTTATTAGGTACAGTTGGAGAACCTATTAATCCAGAAGTTTGGTTATGGTACTTTAACATTATCGGAAAGCAAAATTGTCCAATTATCGATACATGGTGGCAAACTGAAACTGGTGGAATAATGATTAGTATGTGTAGTGGAATAGAAAATATTAGAATGAAACCTGGATCAGGAACCTTTTCATTGCCAGGTATAGAAGTAGAAATAGTAGATGAAAATGGGAAAAAAGTAGAAAATGGGAAAAAGGGGTATCTAACTATCAAAAAGCCATGGCCAGGAATGTTAATATCACTATGGAATAATGATGATAGGTATAAAACAACATATTGGGAGAAAATACCAAATAGTTATTTTGCAGGTGATTTTGCGTTTATAGATAGAGACAATTATATTTGGATATTAGGAAGATCGGATGATATTTTAAAAGTTGCAGGACATAGATTAGGAACAATAGAAATAGAAAGTGCATTCATATCTCATAAAGCAGTCGGAGAAGCTGCAGTTACTAGTAAATATAATGAAATAAAAGGAGAATCAATAATAGCATTTCTAGTCCTCAAATCAGGAGTTGTTTCTTCAGAACAATTAAATAAAGAAATGAATGAGCATATAAGAAATACTATAGGGCCAATCGCTATTGCTGAAAAGATTTATTTTGTAAATAAATTACCTAAAACACGAAGTGGTAAAATAATGAGAAGGCTTTTGAGATCAATTGTAAATAAAGAGACTATAGGAGATATAACAACTTTAGAAGATGAAGCTTCGATAGAAGAGATAATTCATGAAATGAATGAGATAAATAAATATATTGAATGATTTTTTTATTATTATTTTCAAAATTAATCTAAATTATTTCTAATTTTGATTTATTGATTATATTATTTTGTTGAATGAAACCTGAAGAAGTGGCTAAAATAAATTTTGCGGGCTTTATATTTTTATATGTACATGTGGATGGATCTAAAATATTATTACAAGGTTGAGCATTTTTTACAATATAAACTAGATTTCCTGCTTGATCGAACCATAATAAATCTAATGGGTATTTAATATTTATCAGCCATAGAGAATACAAATCGGGTTTGTCATAAACTAATAATAAACCGGAATCAGGTTTTAATTTTTCATCTCTGAACATTAACCATCTTTGTCTATCAATATTTGAATCAGCTATCTCGACCTTCATAATCTTTTTATCGATTTTTATTGTCCCTATTGGAAAATTAAGGTTTCCAGTTTTAATATCAGCTGGAAAAAACATTATTCCCAATACTCCTATTATTATGGAAGAAATAATTGTAGGGATAAGAAGAGTTATTTTTTTTACCATATATTAACCATAAATAAAAATATATCCATTATAATAAATATCATTAATTAATAATATATAGAAATTGAAAAATTAAATAAGAATATGGATATATTGAGATATTATATTTGAGATTCTCCACAAGCCGGGCACAATTTAGTAGTTTTAGACATCTTTGAACCACATTCAATACAATATCTAATTTCATTTTTGCTCATTTCAATAATAGATATCTTTTACTTCTAATATATTATTTACATTCAAAATTAATTGATCAAGATTCATTAAAGTCCAAGTAAGTTTGTCGTATATTTTGATCTATCACCATTACTGATAAATCACTGAACTTTTTACCTTCCAATGAGTCCATTTTTCCTTTATAGAAAGTCTCTTTTTCCTCATCAGTTAAATTTTCAAAAATCCAAACATCAATTTTTGAAGTATCCAATCCTTTTTTTTTTAAAAATAAAGATATATCAGAAGGCATAAAATCCTTAGAAGGGTTAGATGGCCATGGACGTGGCACCAATATTATACTTTTATTATCTGCCACAGATTTTACTAGTTTTAATTTTTTTTCTTCGATATCACCTGTAATATGAAATGTTATAACTGTTGCCTTATCCAATGGTACCTTAGATTTTGCAGAAGCAATTTGTATAGAACTAATACCGGAAATTATTTCTACATTCTCATCCCCATAAATTTCTAATAATCTATCTACTACTTCTGATTCAGAAAAATTTACATCACCGGTAAATGGGACAACACATTGGTCGCCATCTTTCATCAAATTGTCAAATACATGTAAATATACTTCCTCCTGATTTTTCATTGTTATTTCAAAAACTTGCTGTATAGATCTATCAAATAGATGAGAAATTGTAGATAAAGTATATCTATATCCTATAATAAAATTGGAGTTTTTAATTACTTCTTTTGAATAGTCAGTGATATATTTTTTTGACCCTGGACCTACACCTATAACAAATAACTTTTTTTTTGTCAAATTCAAATTAATCAAAAATTTGAATCGATATTTAAATTCTAACCAAATTTACAAAACATAGAGGAATATATCTATCTAATGGTAATATAGTTTATAATAATAAAAAAAAAATGGATGAAAGCTTATTAGCCTTCTTCCCAGCCTTTTGTAAATATGGCGTGTTTCTTTAATGGAATAGGTTGTCCTGGAGTATATTCCATTGGTCTCATCCAGAAAATTGCTTTTGTTGGACAAACACCAATACATGCACCATCAGAAA
>JBBRRG010000107.1:0-4595 GCA_038200895.1 Candidatus Nitrosocosmicus sp.
TACCATCAAGTACTTTTCTGTATTTCACTATTGGTCTACCCACCGTCTTGGATGATTTCTCCTTTGGGAATATACTCTTAATCTCATCCCATAGGTTGTCTGAAATCATGAGTATGGTAGGATTCTTCATTTTATCCCCCCCTCATTCTGGATACAGGTCACAATTTAACAAAAGGGATAACGAGCTATATTTCTATCGAATTTTGGGATAGGCTCTTAGTATATTTAGAAAATAACGGAAGATCCTATGATTATTTTTCATGCAAAAAAAAAAGATATCACTAATTTATCATGTGCAGAATTGGTTTATTGGTTACTGCAATAAATATAAAATCTCATTCATTTTTACCGACGCAAAAAAAAATCCTTGATCCTATCAATCCAATAATTATATGGATTCATCCATTACAAATAATTAATATGGTTACTTAAAAAAAGATAAATAAATAATTCAAAGTAAAACTATCGACAACAACAACATACAAGTAAGGTTGAAAACATAAAAAATAAAAAAAAAGTACACCCATAAACAGAGAGAGATGATTAAAGGATTTAATAAATTTATGAAAAGCAATAATATCTACGAAAAACACATTAACAAAAATATGAAGATGATTACAAGTTTTACAATACCTTAGAATACCCGACATTTATTTAAAAAAATATATAAATTGACACTTATAAATTTACTTTTTGCTGTAGTAGAATAAACAAAATTATTGTATTATCAATTAATTTTTTCTTTCTGCCATTTATAACCAGATTTATCTTTGGTAACAATCCAAAAATCATAATTTTTACTTGTACGATCTCCGGCCTTATTAAGAATTATTTTACCCGATAAACTATCCAAGGTTTTATTAGATGTATCAAAAACAATCTGTTTGAATGATTTGATTTTACTATCATTACCTTTGTCCAGTGTGCTGTTTTTATAAAGGCTTTGTGAGGCTATCCAGTATGAATCATAAGCTACTGCAGGATATGTTATTGAACCTACTTCATGTAATTCTTTTTCCAATGTTTTTTCAAGATTCTTTACTTTTTCTGGCTCATCGTTTATCGAATACAATGGGTTAGTAAGATTAGTTTTCATTGCAAAATCTGATGCATCCCAATTTTTTGTTATTTGAGAACTTTGTGCTATACTATCACTACCATACCATTTTGTTTTTGCCAATATATCATAATTTGGTGCTTGGAGTAAAATGGGTGCTATTTCGTCAAAAGATATTATATATACTGCAACAGAATGAGCGCCATATCTTTTTACTGCATCTGATACAATGACATTTAATTTTTTTAGTTCTTGATCCCACATTATAAAATTTATTCTATGTAAACTTGTGGCAAATCTGCCTGTATGAGGAGCATAGGTAATGTCGCCTTCAACCTTCCCTCCAAGTTTTATAAAATTTGATTTAGTTGAATTATAAAGTTCATTTCCATAAATATCGCCTCTCCAAAGGGGAACAATAACTTTTATTCCATCCTTAATCATTTTTTCAGCAATTACTTTTCCTTGATTTGCATCATCTGGAACTAAACGAAAAAGATTGTCGCCTTCGATAGAAAGCAGTGGAGAAGTGCTTGCATAACTAATAAGTATAATGTTGTTAGCATCAGCATAGTCTTTTACTGCAGAAACTGCAGTACTTGTTGCTGGTCCTACAATAATATTTGCACCATTTTCATGTAGTTTTTTTATAGCTACAAGACTGTCTTCGGGGCTTGTCTTTGAATCAGCCATTAATACATTAAAGCGATCCGAAGAATTCATATCCTGAAAATATTTGTTTACATCATACTCTGCTTTATCTAATGCAACTTTGACTGATTTACCTATAGAGGATAAGGAGCCGGTAAGTGGCAAAATGGCGCCTATCACAAATCCTTTTTTTCCATTCTCATGATTCAATGAACTTTGAAATTCAAATGCTTTTTTATTGATAAAATATTTATTTTCATCATTGCTGAAAACATTTGTAGAATATAAACTCAAAAGTATAGATATTGTTGTTAATATAAGAAAACCAGTTAAAATTTTTTTAGAAAATCTGTTTCTTGCTCTTGCTATAACCTTAAAAATGACATCCTGTGGTTTCCATTTAACAGAATGCCTCATATACCACACAAGTCCTCCTGCAATTAACAAGTAATGTGCAGATAACAGCAATGTAGATATCCATAATTGTTCAACAAACGAAGTTAGAACAATAATTGCAAACCAGCTATCACCAACAACTATTGCCAAAAGTCCTACTAATTCGGTAATCCATGGAATAAAGTGATGTTTATCATTCTTTATTCCAATGAGGATAATTAAAGCAAAAACAGTTAAAATAGAATTTAAAACAGGATAAGCTATTGTGACACCAAAAAGCATGATGCCTCTGAAACTGGATAATTCAGACAGATTAAGTGTCAAATTTAATATATATATTAAAAATAATACTGTAATAGAGATCATTAAAAAAAGGGTTTTTTTATTTATAATTTGGTCAGTATTTTTATATGTGAGTATCAATCGATATATTAGAAATCCGTATGCAGAAAGCAGGAATACATCTGCTAAAGAAGGGACAGGCGATACAATATCAAGCGCTATTTCATAATATCCCCATATTACATTTGCAATAAACCAAAAGACAAGTCCAATTGCTAAATGGATTTTGGTTTTATCTCTATCCCCATTTTCTCTATCCTTTAAAAGAATAACAATAGAAAGAACTGCAGCAATTAAAGAATTGATAATTAATATCCAACTGGAATAAATTATTTTATTTTCAGGTTCAGCAAAAATAATAATAAGATTTGTTATAGATATAGAAAAGATTACTATCAAGAAAAAATGACTAGGTTTCAATAATATCTTGTTTATGGATTATTAATTAATATCTTTAACAATTTTTCACGGAAATTCTCCTTGCCACCTTCTTTACAACTTTTATCCTTAGTCATTAAAGTACCAAATATAATAAACACAATAAAAAAACATAATACAATCGGTAGTCATAGTGATAACAGTCAGAATACTGAAAATATTGTAGATGAATTGAAAAGGTATAGAGGTATCAAATTAGTAATAAAAGAGCAGTTAGTAAAAAAAAGAGATAAAAATACAAAATGAAGTTGACGATTTGAGGTAACAAAAACAAGGGGTTTGAATGCATGTCAAAATGGGTTTTCTAAAATAATCTTTTAAACAACATTGTTATTTGAGAGATGTGTAAGTTTAATAAAAATAAATGCAAGTAAAAAAAGACAGAGTTTTAACATATAATGATAGTAATAAATAAAAATATTCAAATTAAATCAAGCAGAGAAAATGATATTATTGATCTTACTGAACAAACATCAAAAGCAGTAAAAGAAAGCAAAATAGAAAATGGGATTGTTACAGTTTTTGTTGCATGATCAACTGCAGCAATAACAACAATAGAATATGAACCAGGACTACAGAAAGATTTTCCTAAAATGTTATCTAGAATAGCACCAAAGGATATAGAATATGATCATGATAAAACTTGGCATGACGGCAATGGACATTCACATGTTCGGGCATCCTTAATTGGACCAAACTTAACTATTCCATTTATTGAAGGCCACTTGATGCTGGGTACTTGGCAACAAATTGTATTATTAGAGATGGATGCTAGACCAAGAGAACGCTCAATTATATTCCAAATAATAGGCGAGTAAATGTTTTGAATTCATATGATGTAAGGAGATATCTAATTGAATAATGGACCATATTTTAATTATAATCAATAAACGATTCTAATTTCAATATTAGTTTGTTGATTATTTATTTTAAAAATAAGACCAAATATTTTTTTTAATGTATTATCAAAAGATTTTATTGCCATTT
This sequence comes from Candidatus Nitrosocosmicus sp., assembly GCA_038200895.1. Classification (GTDB taxonomy): domain Archaea; phylum Thermoproteota; class Nitrososphaeria; order Nitrososphaerales; family Nitrososphaeraceae; genus Nitrosocosmicus. The sequence continues at coordinate 3,872 of JBBRRG010000107.1, forward strand.
CCTTATCTTATCGATTTATATATATTGTTGTCACTTATTTCTGGCCTATAAAAACACTAAAACGTCAATAAAAAAACCGATATAGAATAATCAGGTACAGATGCTAAAGTTTTTGAATTAATCGTTTGATATTTAAATCCATGGCACATTTAACAGATTCGTAATAAAAGGATTATACAAGGTATAAATAGATATTTTCTTTAATTATTTTATCAACCATAGGTTTTGCCGTAATAAATTGTAAATGATAAAATCAGAACAAATAGAATAGTTGATGAAATCCAAGAATCATATCTTCAAGCTTTTGATAAACATCAAAGAATATCTTCTTAGATAAAGCCCTTGACTTTAACAAAATCGTCAACTAGGCAAGATAATAGATTTCCTAAGGTTATACTTTTGCTGCTATAGTGTTATCTCTTGTAAAAATCTATTGCTATCTAGATTTGAAAATAGGGATAAATCGATCTTTGCTCCAGGTTTCATTATTTCCCTAAGTTCTTTTCCTACTTCTTTTTCTTTCCACCAATTATCCCCACATATGTTTCTAACATAAGTATCTAGTTCAGCTGATCTTACAGCTGCAAGTAGATAGCTTGGTACATACATTATCGATTCAGGAAGAATATGATGTAACAGCCAATACTCTCCCGGTATTTCAAATCCTGTATATTCTTTTATTAGTCGGGCATAGAGTTCAGATGTCTTATCTATCGACAAGTTT
>JBBRRG010000108.1:0-4546 GCA_038200895.1 Candidatus Nitrosocosmicus sp.
TGGTAGCTTGATTATTGCATTATTGGATTGGTTCGGTAAATCAACCTCAAATTTATTACAAAAACTATTATGATAAATTTAACATACTTACAGATATTATAAAAATTCTTCAGGAATACGAAAATAATATTCCAGACAAATCATGGATGCTTTATTTATTGGAAATATTTAATCCCCAGCAAATTGCAGTTGAGTTAAACCTTATTTGTCAATTTGATGATCAGAATTACTTTGAAGCAATATTTAATGGAATTAATAGATATAGATTTACCAAAGTCCTTCCTGAACCCGGATATAGCTATTTGAGGCAAATTAAATTTAATGAACCAAAATCATCCATTGAATATTACTTGAAAAATATAGATACCAATATTGATGAATCTTATTCAATACCTGTAAATAATGAATCATCATTTTCATTTCGGCTCTTTACATGTTTTACTGGCATTGAGTGGTGGAACAAAAATGAGAGTAATCCCTATCCGATTAAATATAAAATCGAAATTTCAAATTTAATGTATGGTTTTAATGACAATCCTGATGATATTAATTCTATTATTTTTTTCCCTGTTAATTCGTTATGTTCAGATAAAGATGGTGGTCATTGGTCTTCTTATCCCATTAAATTCAATTATAATGGCATTAAAAATGGATGTTTATGTTATAATGTGGAATCTGGCTCTTGTGACAATGGATTGGATAGACTCTCAATATAATTATTATTTATAATACAATTTTTTTAAAGCTATTGGAAGGCACAATTAATTCTTTGAATAACTCTGGATAAAGTATCTTTGCCAATATTTCTATTCCTGTTACAATTCTAGGGCTAGGTTTACTAAAGTATGAATTTGCATCAACAATATAAATTTCATTCATTATTACTGCTTTTAATGAATTCCAATTTTTGTCAATGTACAATATCTTTGATTCTCTTAACGTTCTTTCAATATCAAAACCACAAGGCATAATAATAATTTTATCGGGTTCAAATTCTTTTATTTCATTAATTGAAATAATTTTTGAAAAAGACCCTGCTTTTCCAATTCCATTTATTCCATCAATAATTTTAACCATTTCAGGAACCCAGTGACCTGCTATATAAAATGGAGATATCCATTCGAGACAAATAATTTTTTGTTTTTTTATTTTATGAACTTGTTTGTACCTTTTTAATTCGTTCTTAATCGTTTCAATTCTTTTAGTAAATTCTTTTACTTTATCATAAGCTATTTTTAGGTTTCCAATTTTTTTACCTACAATAATTATACTTTCGAAAATTTCATCTAAATTTTTTGAACTCAAATCTAATTGTTTTGGGCCGTAACCTAAAATAGAAGATATTTGCTTTATTTCCTGATCAAAAGGAGCACAGACCTCACAAATATTCTGATTAATTATTAAATCCGGTTCTATTTCCTTGATTTTCTCAGAATTTAAGATAAATATTGGTTTATTTTTTAATGCAAGTTCTTTAATTTTTTTATCAATTTCTATACTATCTGACATATTTACATCAATTGAAGAATCAATAATCTTTGGTTTGCTCAATGCTTCAATAGGATAGGTGCAAGCATGAGTTACTCCTTTTAATCTAGCATCAAGTCCTAATTCAAATAATATTTCAGTTGCACTAGGTAATAGAGAAACAATTTTTTGATATCCTTTTGATGATTGAAAAGGTTACTACTATTATTAATTAATTTATATAATTATTTTCTATTTGTCTTAATTATAAATAATAAAAGTTAAAAATTGATTTAATTATAATTATAAAGAATTATTACAGCTTTGAAAAAATCAATAACGACCTTATAGCTTAACTTGCTAGAGCCATTTTTTCTATTTATAAAAGTATAAGGTATTTCCTTACTTTTGATATTTTTTGATTTAACTAAGATTTCTAGCAAAATTTTGTATCCTGATGTATTGAACTTTATATTCTTAAGAGTATCTCTTTTTATGATAAAAAAACCGGACATGGGATCAGTTATATTATTGAGTTTAAAAATAGATTTTGAAATAAAAGTTGCAGCTTTGCTGTAAAAAACCCTTTTTTTAGGCCAGCCTATGATTTTACCGTTTTTTAAGTATCTTGATGCAATCACAATATCGCTTTTAGAAGTTTTAATTTCTTTTATCAAATTATTAAGATAGGATGGAGAATGAGATAAATCGGCATCCATTATTATAATATAATCACTCATAGATGACTTTATTCCATCTTGTAATGCAGAAATCAGTCCAGTTTTTCCTTTTCTCATTATTATTTTTATAAAAAAATTAAAACCATTATGGCTAGGGTAGATTAAAAAGTTTTTATTTGAATGCATATCGTCGAATTCTTGAATATTGTAAATAGTAAAGCCATTAATTTCATTATATGAATCAATTATTTTGTTTATTGTACCATCAGGTGAATTGTCATCGACAATTATTAATTCATAATAACTGGATTTATTAATATTAGTTTTAATTGAATCAATCAAATCCAAAATATTCTGAGATTCATTAAATGTTGGAACAATTATTGAAAATGAGGGAAATCTATTTCTATTATTTAAAATTTTTTCTTGAGCTTTGAAGCATATTGTTGTATTTTCGCTCATTTAAATAATTTCCCTCCTAGAAACAACTTTAACTGAGTTCTTCAACTCAAATATAGAATATAAATGTATTTTGAATAACATTATTTTTTTCAAATTTTAGTTGCTTCAAAGTATTATAAAGCCAACAATAAATAACATTTAACTAAATTTATCGTTTTTCTTATATAAAAATTATTTTATTATTATATTTACATTAACTTGGAATCAGTAAATAAAATGGGTAGTATGATTAATCAATCAATCAATATAATTCACCAATACTTTTATCTTAATGGAATTAGTAAAAATATAAAAAATAAATTTGAGATAGTATACAAAATTAATCGCAATAATTATAATTAAAAGAATAACTTTAAAAAAATAGTAATAAATTAAGGCCTTACTCATATACTATTAAACACTTTGTCTTTTGATGATTCTTCTTCTTCTAACACAAAAAAAAGAATTTCTCAACCACCATTGAACTTATTGTTTAATCCTTCTCTTATTGATAAACAAGATGTTTGGCAAATCGATATTGTAAAACTTTTGGAAACGTTATTAGAATTATTAACAACAGCAGGGAATAAAGATTTACGTGTATGCGGAGTTGCTATTCTAACATCAACTCTGATACATCGGTTAAAAGTGGAATCAATTTTTAGACTTGATAAAATAGCCAATCAAAAAGATACTAATCATGATAAAGGAGAAAATTCTGAAAAAAAGATACCTATTCCAGAATTGGTTAATCTTTCATTACCATTTCGAAAAGAAACTACATATCCTGCATCTTTGGAAGAATTGTTATTAACATTGGAAAATATGATTACAGAGTTAGTAAATCCGACAATCCGAAAGAAATTAATAGATTTAGAACCAGTTCAAACATTTGATTTTCAAGAGTATTTAATAAAATTTGAGAAGGTTATAGAAGAGTATGAAATTAAATTATTAGAAAAAATCTCTATTATGAAAGAAATAATTTTTAATGATTTTGTATTTAATATGAGTGATTTAGATATTGCAAGGTACTTTATAGCAATGTTATACTTAGCTATGAAGGAAAAAGTCGAAATTTCATATGATAATTCTACAGTCATCAATAATGATGGAATTGATAATTTTGAGAAGAAGAAAGGCGATGTGGAAGATGACTGTTATAATAAATTAGATAATGGGAATTTTGACTCGATTAAAATATCTATTATAAACAATTAAATTTATTATAATTGACAAAGTTACCTCAAGATGAAATAATCGCCAGAGTTGAAGCAGCATTATATGCTGCCGGACGTCCACTAACTATTGAGGATATAACAAAAGCTTCAGGAATAGAATCAAAAGAGAAAATAAAAAAAATATTAAATGAATTAATTAATAAAACAAAAGTTGTTTTTAAAGCTATAGAAATTGTAAAATTGGATGATGGCAGATATGTGTTCCAATTAAAACCAAATTATTCACCTATAGTGAAAAAATTTGCCTCAAAGCCTCAAATATCAAATTCGGTATTAAAAACTTTATCTTATATTACCTATGAACAACCAGTTTCATCCAAGCGATTGGTCGAGATTAGGGGATCTAAAGTTTATTCTCATTTAAAAGAATTAGAACAATTAGAATTTATAAATTCAAAAAATGCCGGAAGATTGAAAATTTTCAGTACAACAAAAAAATTTCAAAATTATTTTGGTATTAATGATTTAAAATCTTTAAAATCATCACTTTTATTCAATGAGTCACCTCATATCCAATCTACAAAAGATAACTAAATAATTATAACAATTTTTAAAATTATAATATATTTATTTATAAAAAAAATATTTGTTTGTATATTATAAATTCATTGATTAATTAATTATTTATATTAATGATAAAGGTAAAGAAAAACACTTAATTATCGTTCTAATATATTTTTTTATTATGCGTAAATCTATAGAGAATCTTGGCGGAAG
>JBBRRG010000109.1:0-4496 GCA_038200895.1 Candidatus Nitrosocosmicus sp.
TATATGGAATCATCCTCTTGGAAAAGGACCGGCAATAATAAGTATTTGCGGTCACTTATTATATGGCATTACCCTTGGCACTGTTACAAGCTTATTGCTTGGATAGAAAATCAGAGAAGTAAGAGAGTAAAATAATTTTAATACAGTTTTAATATTAACAAGTCTTCTAATGTTTATGCCAAGTTTATTATTAGTATTAATAATATTATAAACATATTTTTTAATTGTTAAATTTGTTGTATTATTAACATATAACAAGTTATTATACAAATTTTTGATTTTCCAGTTATTTCATAATTTTTAAAGAAAGAGCAATTGCAAAAATATATTTTTCCATGATAATTATTGGTAATATTATTCATGTTTGAAAATGAAAATCTAATTACCTTCATATATAATATATAATATATAATATATGCAAATTCGCCAAAAGATTGTATCTTTAATGTAGTTCAAATATAATGCTTGAAATTTACTAGATTGTAGGAAAAGTATTGGTTGAAACAGGTCGGTATTTACAAATCATAATAAAGGATATATTCAAAAATATAAGTATAGTTTACAAAGCATAAGATACAAAGAATAATTTCTTATTAATTCATACATGTCTAAGTTTAATACCTAATTGAAAAGAAAAACAAAAATAGATTACAAAAACAAAAACAAATTCAAAGGAAAGGTTGTATTAATTACAGGTGCATCATCTGGTATTGGAAGACAGACAGCTATGGATTTTGCAGAGAATGCTGCCCAAACTATAATACTCGTTTCCCGTTCAAAACCAAAATTAGAGGAACTTGAAAAAATATTAAAAACAAAATTTACTTCTGAAATAGTAGTATATCCATGTGACATATCAAAAAAAGAAGAAGTTGTAGAAATGGGAAAAGAAGTGCTTGAAAAATTTGGACATATCGATATTTTGGTAAATAATGCGGGTTTTGGACTATATAATAAAATACAACACCAAAGCATTGAAGAAATAGAATCAATTACATTCACAAATTACTTGGGTATGGTTTATTGCACAAAGTTATTTTTAAATTCCATGATTTCAGAAAGATCAGGACACATAGTCAACGTTGCATCGGTTGCTGCAAGTTTCGGGATTCCCGGATTGGCGGCATACTGTGCTTCAAAATATGCTATGTTGGGGTTTTCTGAATCTTTATATCATGAATTGTATGGAACGGGTGTAGGTATTTCACTGGTAAGTCCTATTGGTGTAAAGACAAATTTTTTTAGCAATCAATCATTTAGAGATGGAGATCGTATCCCGAACTACCCAAGATATATGCTCGAACCAAAAACAGTATCAAAAGCAATTCTTACAGCTGCAAACTCGCCTCGCCTTGAGATAATAGTTCCATTCTATGTTAGAATTGGAGTATGGTTTAAACATACAATACCGTATATTATCAATCCAATAATTGGCTTTCTTTTTAGACGAGAGTTAAATAAATAAAGGAATATTTCAAAATAAGGAAGAGATACCTCCAGTGCAGAACTTTGACGGGGCTATTTAGAACATATTATTCATACAAACAAGAAATTTTAACTCAAATGTTGATACCAACTTTTCTACTTCTTTCATTTGAGTATTCTATCATAGGTAATAGATATTTTTCTCACTTTCATGTTTTTCATTAGAGTTAATCTTCAAACCTTGTACATTTACCCTTTGGTGCATCAGGCTTATTAATTACTATAATATCAAAAAGCCAATTCATGGTCATGAATAACTTAAACGCCATGATTAAAAATAAGAATTAATAAAAATAGTTATGATAAATTCTTGGCAATTATGCTTCATTGTCATTAGGAAATAGATGTGATAATTGGTATCAAATTCGCTCAAAGTCATATAATATCGATAATAGTAATATTCGGCATCTGTGATTAATATATGCCCGAAGCCAGCGATCATACATTGAACTTCTATGGATTAAGAACGGCATGGCTGTTTAGCATATAGAATAGATTGGATCTTACATTTGTAAGAAATACTCGATAGACAATAAAAAAAATCTATATGAGTTATCAATAGATTTAGCCGCTTGGTTATAGTGGATGTGGGCAGAAATCTTGTCACCGGATGTAATTGATCAGATTGTAGTAAAGCAAATTTGTATCCAAAACAAAAAAAGAAAGGGATTGCTCTGTATTTTGAAACATAACATAGATAATTTCCATTAGAGTGCAATAGTCAAAGATATTCAGATGGCTTATTGAGGATCAGTTCTATAGTGTAGATGATTTGAAATAGTAGATAATTATCAGCCCAGTTTGACATAGAAAATATGCGATCCCTGGCGTATATCATAAAGCCATGATATGAGTTTCAAGTAATAATAAATATCTGCAAGCACCAGTTCCAATTGCGGATAACCATAGGATGATAAAACCATCAATGTCTATAGGAAAAAATGGATAGATAAGACCGTCATGGAGATCTAATACTATTTTTATCCATCCTTGGCTGGTCATAATATACATATATCATAATAAAACGCACGCACCTATGCAAGTAGTATTAATAAAAATCACATAAATCCCTAAGTCAATTTTTTGCCTTTGCCTTTGCCTTTGCCTTTGCCTTTGCCAAAGAGCTAGAAGAAATGAAAAACTGGTTTATCTATTCGGCAGATTAATAATCTTTCAGGCTTTTTATCTAATTCCTATCTGTGTGTTTCGGAAATAAGGTGTTTATATAGCCGGATGCTATAGATATATTTAAGGGTAATTCATTCTAGTTTGATGTCTTTTGTATCTCTAGTATCTTTTGTGTCACTTTATCCTCATCTAGAATTCAAGCATTGGCTTTGTATGCTCTTTTTCATTATATATCAAATAATCATTAATAAATAATTACAATTAAGATATACTATGGGTATTGGTTTGCTTTATCGCATCAAAAGCTTCTACAATATCTTCTGCTGTCTTTAATGTTAATTGAAAATACTATTTTGCGCTCAAGAAGGGGTTTTATATGATTGAAGCCCGCATATCACATATAGTCTTGTAAAAACCTGTGATTCTAAACTTCATTTCCTTTGAAATTGGAATTGTATCCTTGCTATAAATAATTACCAAAAAAAAAATCAAGTATCTCTTGGATGTGTTGACTTTCATCCATTGCGACACTACAAAAATGCAACTGGCAGCAATTTAACTATTATATTGCTATTGCTATTGCTATTCTCATCCACCTTTGCTTCTCTAGAATCCCTCTACAACCATTGTTTAATTCCATCGCTAGAAGATAGACTCAAAATGTGGATTTATCTTAATATCCTCTGGAAGGGTGATTTTGAAAGGTCAAAATATACTCTGATTTTTGTTTTTATATTATAAGCGATTAATAGAAATTATCATCAGACTTCCATCTTTTTACATTCTATTTTTGATATATGGTAGTGACTAAGTATGACGCTTGGTTTTCTATATACACTATTTTTTTCCGGTTCCAAGGCCAAAAAGACCTTTACGGCTACTTTCTATACAGGTTGACTTCTCATTGGATGACGGGGTAGTAAGAAGATTTGTAAAGACTGGAAGGAGTGTAGTCCGATCGAGGAAGAAGATTGTCATGATTTGAGGAGGAAAATTCAATCTGTCCGCTTTCTGTCATCTTAACAGATTATTCCCAACTTGTAGGTAATCCTTCAAAGATCATTGAGGCGACTATTCGATCTCACATAGGTTCACTCATTCTATTCCATTCAATAAATGGATCAGCATGTAGGATTGAACTCTCGTATTTGGAATAGCACAAACTGAATTAATTGAGATTGATAAGAATGGATTTTAAAATATAAGAGAACAAAACTTTACAAAAAACAAATCTTGAAAGGAAATTGACAGATTAAAAACAATGATAGATAACCACAGCGGTATACCTACATTATAAAATATCTAAATAATATATCCATCTATTACCGAATAAAAAAAAATATTATTAGTTAATTCTTGTACCAGTTATAACAGATACAGTATTGTCATTGGAATTAGTTACATAATCTAGGTTAGTTATTGGATTGATAGCGATAGATTGAGGATTATTGCCTACGGTAATAGTATCTATCATCTTTGTAAATGATAAGGAAATAGTACATGTAATGGGTACTCCTCCACTAGCGGTACCAGAGCATCCTGAAGAATAGCTTGGAGAATAACCAGATGGACCAGATGAAGTAACGCCGTATTTACCATCTTTCAAAGTAACAGAAGTTCCACTTGATGACCCAGAAAATGAGCTTGGGGATGGGCTATTGCCGGTGACGGTTATGGCAAAGTCAGAAGGTTTTTTGGTTCCTCCATCAGTATTATCAACTTGAGTAACAACATTAAGAAATGTCTGTGAACCTGGAAGAGGAGTATATTTATTAGTTATTTCACATTTGACGGGCACTCCTCCACTAGCGGTACCAGAGCATCCTGAAGAATAGCTTGGAGAATAACCAGATGGACCAGATGAAGTAACGCTGTATTTACCG
>JBBRRG010000110.1:0-4455 GCA_038200895.1 Candidatus Nitrosocosmicus sp.
GTTTATGGATGGACAACCAGTAGATAGAGCAGTAGGTGCTGTGGGTGAAAATGGTTTAGAAAACCTATTGCAAAAAAGTCGATAAAGTTATTTAATTATTAAAATTATAATGTTAATGTTAGGCACTGTTAAGTTAAAAAATATATGGTTTGAAATTCTTCTATCTATTTTTATTTATAAGCAAGAAAAAGTTAATATCTTAATGAATTTATATAATTTAAAAGATAAACTATCTCCTTGTATTGTATATCAAGTTCTTGCTTTTGATTATTTGAATCTATAACTTGTTTTTCTATTCGGTTTAATTTATCTTTCTGGCTTATAATTACAGAATTGATATTTTCTATCTTTTTTAATTTGTCTAATCAGCTTAAAAAAATAAAGCCTATTTTTCTTATTTCAATATATAATCAAGTTGTGCTATAATATTATATAATCATAATATATGATATCTTTGTTCGAGAGGATCAGTAAGAAATTTACTATAAGTGAGAGTTGACCTTTTAGATAATTGCAATATAGTGAATGAGAATACTCCAATCAGTTATTTTAATTTACTATTTATAATAAGATGGAAATTTAAAACGTAAAAATATTTAAAAAATATGAAATTCATTATTGTGTTTTATATATTCCTTTTATATTATTATCTGGTTATAATATATCTTGCAAATTAATTGTTAAATTTGTTCCTAGAATGCGGTGCGGCCGAAGTAACTGTTTTTAACATTTCTTTAGCATGGTCTGGGTAATTTTTTTTGATACTGTTACAAATGCCAATGTTTTTTTTATACCTATGATTAATAGATAAAAACTAATTGTATTTTTTAAAGACGAACGGGGTTTGACGATATTGATGAATAACTAATTACATCTGAAAGTATCTTTATTCTTTCGTGATCTGGCTCATATTTTGGTAATAGTGTATCAAGTTCATCAATCAAAGGCGATATTTTCTCAAAAATTTTATAAACCTTCTCTTCATCGATATTTTTATTTACTTCTGAGTGTGGATTATGGAATCAAATTCTTCAGGGTTATTGTCGAATGGATATGGAATTTGTCGAGTATTAGTGAAGGCATCTGCTTTTGTTTTTGCTGTGGTTGTTAATGGTGAAGAAGATGAAGAATAATTGTTTGTTTTTCTTTTATTTGATATCTTACCGGTTTCTTTATTGTAAACAATGGCCATTTCGTCATGTATTGTGAGGTTATGACGATCAGCATTCCATTTTCTAGTGAATGTATGTTTGCAACCCATACTTGTCTATTGTGGCCATGATACTCAAAGAGTAACTCGGAGTGACTCTTTATACCTTGTCGAACCTAAAACTTTTTTGTATGATTTGAATATTTTTAATCTTTAGATCACGTGCCTAGGAGTCACTCCGAGTGACTCGTTAGTTTTATGCTATCGGTTATTTATTTTGATATTCAAAACTTTTGTCAAAGAATAATTAAATTGTTATATCTTGAAGAAATAAACCTGTAAGGCAATCTCTTAACTTGTTGTAGGTTCAAGAGCGCTTATCCTATTAGAATAAGATTTTCATACTATTGGATAATTAGATGCTATAGATTTCTTAGTGGTTATTGGTAATGGAGATGCTTAGAAAGGTCTACGCTTAGTCAATCTGTCTTTTCAAACGTGATATGCACATAGGTCCTGCTGTTTACACTGAACCACGTTGGCGTTTTAAATACAGTTTAAATAATGTTTAAAGTCAGTTTAAATACAGTATATATGGTAAAGACAATCACAATTAAAGACGAGGTTTTCAATCGATTATCTTTGCAAAAGGGAAAAGATGAAAGTTTTAGCGATTTATTTGAAAGATTATTAGATAATCAAGTTAGCGGTATCCTTGCACTAAAAGAGCTAAGGGGATCGGTAGAATTTAATGAAGATAATTAATAAAAAAAGAAATTATCGAGATTTTATACGTTAAAGAGGGGATTAGCACATAACCTTGATAGTCCTAGATACTGATGTTTTGATTAAACTATTAAATAAAAAATCAGCCCAGGGCCAGAATATATATGAAAATCTGGAAAAAAATGGTGGACACTTTGCAATTACATCTATAACACTATACGAAACTCTATATTTTTTTAAGAAAATGAAAATGAATATTCTTCCACCACTTCACTTGTTACATGTATTAGAATTTTCTAAACAAGATGCACAAAAAGCAGCAGAACTAGAAATAGAGTTGGAAAATAAGGAAAGAAGAGTACAGACTACAATTTTGATAATAGCTTCAATTGTTATCAATAGGGGAGCAACTTTATATTCGCTGAATGAAAATTTTAACGAACTCAAAGATGTAGGATTGAAACTCTTTTTGCAAGAATGATCCTTGTTTTATAAAATGTACTCGATATCAACTTTTACTTTGATGATAAGATATTTTCAATCATTCCTGATATTATTTTAGATGATATTTATAACAGATAAATTATATTTTTCTTTTAGTAATTATAAAGTTTATTGTTAACTGGTTATGTGAAGTAAATTGAAGATTTTTATCTGATTTATTTGTTATATATTAACAGATTTGTTAACTATTTCATTTTATTTGGCATTTAAAACCCTAATTTTTTGTTAACAATTTTCTTTTTTTTGAACTTGAATCTGACGAAACCTTTCAATAAATAGCCGATGGACTGAGTGGGATTTGAACATGAGAATTTTCGATTGCAAGTCCAACATTCGTACCAATGTGAATCATCAGCTCTTTCCAGCAAAGATATTCTATAAAATATTATTCACTATTAATTTTATAATACCATTTCCAAAATAAATGAAGATCGCTTTAAAATACGAAATGTTCTTTTTTATATATTGTATAAAGCAGTATTTGAAGATAATTATTATTATCATAATAATAAAATAACAGTTTAAGCAAATCCTTTCTTCAACAAATACTGTGACATCCATTACAGAATCATTGCAAAAGATATAATATGTATAGATATTTTCAAAAGTATGTTAACTATAAGCCGATGGACTCCAGCCATATCTAATCAGCTTTGAGGATGTATTCTACTGGTTTTCTTATTTTTAAAAGCATAATGCTATAACTACCACATACGATATTAATAATCCTGAATAATAATCGGTTATTAAAATAACTATATTACCTGACAATGTGGTATTAATAATTAGAAAGGATTTATTATTGATATATATAGATACTAAGTGAGATAAAATATTTGACAGAGACTCTTTCATATGATGTTATTATTGTTGGTTCTGGACTAGCAGGACTGCGTGCGGCTATCTCTGCTGCATCAAAAAATAAAAATCTGAAAATCGCAGTCATTTCAAAAGTCCAAGTGATGCGTTCTCATTCTGTATCTGCAGAAGGAGGTACTGCCGCTGTTCTTTATGAAAACGAGGGTGATAATTTGGAATCACATTTGTATGATACTATTAAAGGAAGTGACTTTCTGGCAGACCAAGATGTTGCAGAACGACTGGTTGCAAAGATTCCATATGAAATTATTCAATTGGACCGCTGGGGAATGCCTTGGTCGAGAAAAGAAAATGGAAGAATTGATCAAAGAAAATTTGGGGGTTATTCATTTCCTAGAGCAACTTATGCGCAAGATAAAGTTGGATTTTATGAAATGCAGACCTTGTATGATACATGTCTTAAATACGAAAATATTATATTCTTCAATGAATGGTTTTGTACTTCGATAATCCGTAATGGCGATACTTTTCAAGGTTTTACTTGTATCGAAATTAAAAATGGTCATTTTGTTAATGTGGTTGCTCCTTCCGGAATAATCTGTACAGGAGGCGCCGGAAGAATTTTTAGCTTTTCTACTTATGCCTATTCTTCTACACCTGACGGATTGGATATGGCTTACAGAGCTGGATTGGCTTTAAAAGATATGGAATTTGTTCAATTTCATCCTACTGGTATTTTACCATCGGGAATTTTGATTACTGAAGGAGCAAGAGGAGAGGGTGGATATCTTGTCAATTCTAAAGGGGAGCGCTTTATGAAAAATTATGCTGCTGATAAATTGGAGCTGGCTTCCAGAGATGTGGTTTCTCGTGCTATGATTACTGAAATTCTAGCCGGGAGGGAGTTTAAACACGCTTCAGGAGTTGATTGTCTCAAATTAGATTTGACCCACCTTGGAGGAGAAAAAATTAAAGAAAAATTAGCAGGAATTAGAGAGATAGGTATAAAGTTTTCTGGCGTCGATATAATAGATGAACCCATTGAGGTTAGGCCTGTTTGTCATTACATGATGGGTGGAATCCATTCAAATTTAGATGGTGCTACAGAATTAAATGGCCTTTGGACTGCAGGGGAAGCTGCATGTAACAGTTTACATGGAGCAAATAGACTGGGTGCAAATTCAACTTCAGAATGTTTAGTTTGGGGTGCCATTACTGGTGAATTAGCTGCAGATTATTCCGCTAAATATAAGAAT
>JBBRRG010000111.1:0-4448 GCA_038200895.1 Candidatus Nitrosocosmicus sp.
GTATATTAAAGACAGAACAGAATGTTTTGATGATTATTTTCCTTGTAGAAAGAAGAAATGTAAATTAAAGCATGTAATGAATTGGCTTAATCTTTTTGTAGACTATCACAACAAAGAATTATGTCTTAAGTGAACAGAGCCAAATAGTTGATATAGATATAATAAATATAATTAACTTGGTCTTGTGGTTATGCCAGATAATATAGACGAAAGAAAACCTAATTCTTTAATAAATGAAAATAGTCCATATTTATTACAACATGCTTATAATCCTGTCAATTGGTTTCCTTGGGCTACGAATTCGATTAATTTGGCAAAAAAGGAAGATAAACCAATTTTTCTTAGTATAGGGTATAGTGCATGTCATTGGTGCCATGTGATGGCTCATGAATCTTTTGAAGATAAAAATGTTGCAAAAATAATGAATGAGAAGTTTATTAATATTAAAGTAGATCGAGAAGAAAGACCCGATATTGATGATGTTTATCAGCGAGCATGCCAGGTCGTAAATGGCAATGGTGGTTGGCCATTGTCTGTTTTTTTGACCCCTGATCTAAAACCATTTTATGTAGGTACATATTTTCCAAAAGATAGTCGGTATGGTATGCCGGGATTTGGCGAAATTTTAAACCAACTTGATAATGCTTATCATTTCAGAAAAAATGAAATTAGTAGTACAACTTCAGAATTTATGGACTCTCTTATTAATTCTTCAAAAAATATTTTGATTAATAAAGATCTAAATATTGATAAATCCATTCTTGATGAATCTGCATTAAATCTTTTACATATGGCTGATTTCACTTATGGAGGCTTTGGCATGTCTCCGAAATTTCCTAATGTTTCTAATTTGTTATTTTTATTGCGATATTATGATATTTCAAAAATTGAAAAATTCAAAGATTTTGTAATATTAACATGTGAAAAAATTCTATATGGCGGAATTCATGATCATTTAGCTGGTGGTTTTTCTCGATATTCTACCGATCAAAAATGGCTTGTTCCTCATTTTGAAAAAATGTTATATGATAATTCATTATTAGTTATATTATTTTCAGAAGTATATCAAATTACCAAGGATGAAAAATTTAAAATAGCTATTGAAAAAACACTAGATTATATTTTAAGAGATCTTTTAAATAAAGACGGTGGTTTTTTTTCTGCTCAAGATGCAGATTCAGAAGGTGAAGAAGGCAAATATTATTTGTGGTCCAAAAGGGAAATTTCATCAATAATAGAAAATCCTTTACATTTAGATATTTTCTGTGAGTATTATAATGTATCTGAAGGAGGAAATTTTGAAGGGAAAAATATTTTGAATGTAAAATATTCCTATCAGTATCTTTCAAAAAAATACAATCTCGATCTAAAAGACATTACAAATATAATCCATGAAAATTCCTTGAAGCTTTTTAATGTTAGAGAAAAAAGAATCAAACCCCAAAAAGACGATAAAACTATTCTTTCATGGAATGCTCTCTCTATATCGTCTTTTATAAAAGGTTATAGAATAACCGGTAATGAACTTTATTTGAAAACAGCAGTAAATGCAATAAATTTCATCGAAACTAAAATGAAGTCGTCAGATGGGTCTCTCTATCGTATTTATAAAAGTGATACATCTAAAATTCCTTCATATTTAGATGACTATGCATTTTATATCAATGCACTTTTGGATTTATTGGAAATAAGACCTGATGCTCAATATATCGAATTGATTATACAGTATACTGACTATTTGATAAAAAATTTTTGGGATTCTGATGAAAATAACTTTTATTATACATCTTCTTCTCATGAATTACTTCCAATTAGAAATAAAATCCTTTATGATTTAGCTATTCCTAGTGGTAATTCTATATCTGTTTCAAATTTCATCAGACTTTATCATATAACTGGCAACAATAATTATCTAATTTTTGCTGAAAAAATGATGAAAGTTTCATTATCATCAGCTTTAGAAAATCCGTTTGGCTTTGGTTGTCTGTTATCTTCTGCTTATCTTTATGTAAAAAAACCTATAGAAATCACCTTTTTTTCAAAAAACGTTCAATTTAATAAATCTATTATGCTTGATTTTATAAATATGGCATTTATTCCAAATGGGATCTTTTCGATTATTGATGGAAATTGTAATTTAAAAAACTTGGAAAAATATTCTTTATTTCAGAATAAAAGTTTACTGAACCAAAATCTAACACATGGGGCTGAATTTGTATTGATATGCAAAGACTTTGCTTGTACACCTCCTATTACCGATGTTGAAAGTCTAAAAGATATTTTATTTGGTAAATCATCTAAGGAAAGGATTAAATAATTTTTCTATTAAAATATTTATATTGATATCTTTTAAAAACTCAAAATTATCTCTTCCTTTTTTATTATTATCCTTTCTCTTGATCTTTAATTTTGTAGGTTATTCTTTTGGTCAAATTAATAATTCCAATAATAACGTTGATAAAGCAAAAATATCTAGTGACAAAGCCCTCTCACTGATTGATTCATTAAAAGGTTCATCACTACTTGATTCGGTTGTGGGCGAAATGGGTAATTTCTCAACTACTAATCTTAATAAATCCAATAATACTGATGTTAAAATTGGATTGCTTAATGATTCTGGTAAAAATAGTTCACTAATTGTTATTGATCGAAATGCAGCCAAGGAGGATGTACATAATAAAACTTTGCCTGCCATAGAACCTGATAACAATCTTATCAAAAGCAATATGGAGAATATGCAATCTTTGTTAATTCTTCCACATCCTATGTCTATTCAATCAAAAGATTATATTCCTCTTTATAGTTCTATGCCATCGAAAATTTTCAACGGTACTATTTTAACCAAACTTCCTTGTGATAGTAATAACAAACCCAAATTACAAATAGTCGGATCATCTTCTGACAACAATGTTTTTCCAATACATCTTGATCTAATTCCTAACCTGTCAAAGACAGGAAGTATGTGCATGTATAAATCCATATTTCCAGATAATCTGTCTAATTCATTATATTCTCATACTCTAACTAACATTTATCTTTATAATACTTTGGATACTCCGATGGACGTACCTACAACAACTTCTATTTTCATAGGTATACATAAACTATCTGTGTGATTCTTTTTTTTTAAACTATTATATGGAATACATTATTCCACCAGAAACTATTGGAATGAATTCTAGATTAGAAAGTTCTTTTATTCTTGCAATTATTGCATTAAACCAAAGACTATCGATACCCTGACTCCAAATTGTGATCTTTTTATAGTCCTTTTCTTTTCCATTGTGAAAAAAACCTTTGCAGTCTTCTACGGTCATATTGTTGTATTTTTGGCTTATTTCTTCTATAGCTATTATCGCTTCTGCAGGTAAATATAAAATTGTTAATGTTGGATATGGTATAGTGTCTGCAGAAGCAGAAGATGATGATGCGTCATTAGCCATAACTTTAATTTATACAAGACTTATATGATTATTTCGTTCCTTACAGATTCTATAAAGTTCATAGAGAATTAATAAATACTATATGTTAATAATTTATAAAGATAATTGCATGAATGCTGAACAGTTTTCAAAAAATATCCTTGATTTAAATGAAAATATTTTATTTGCTGGTATCTTGGAAAAATCTGGTCATCTTAGTACGAGCCATCAACGGGTAGCTATAGATGAATATTTAAAAGGCAGAAATTTAGAGATGATTTATTCTCAATCTGTTTATGTGACAGATCTGAGGAAAATGCTTTCAAATTCACTCGGTAATTTAAATTCAATTAGTTATGTTTACGAAAAGTTGAAAATATTGTTGTTTCCGATTAAGGATCACATTTTGTTGATATTTATTAATAAAGATATCAAAACAGATGATATGACAAAAAACATTCATAACTACGTCAATTCCGCGGAAGGTCTTGATCTTTATTATGTAGTCTAATTCGTTTGTATTTTATAATAATTTCTAATTTAGAATTTTGTAATTTATAGGGATTATCAAATACCTATATATGCATATATTAAAATAAGATACAATACCTATTTTTTATTTTTCCCAAAATATTTTTGTGTACTAAATAATGGTAACATCTAAAAATTACTTCCTATTGATAAAAGATAGATACAGATTTGTGGCTGCAGATTTTGTATATCGTTTGGATTGGAAAATTTTATTGGGTAATTATATTCCTTATGCTAGCCAGAGAATTTTGTATTGAAAAAGTTGATAATATTTTCTTGATTTGATAACCTACTCTTAATATGTATAATCTGCTTTTATCTAATTTAAATTTAATTAATAATTTATCTCATCCTATTGGAAGTTCCTTGACAATTAGTTGATTTATAATATCCATTAATACTTTTGCTAAATTGATAATTATAGTAGTACGTTACTTATTTTCAGTCTATTGTATTTCAGCAATTATCTTAATATGGGATGGTTTATTTTATAAT
>JBBRRG010000112.1:0-4326 GCA_038200895.1 Candidatus Nitrosocosmicus sp.
ATCATGGATAAGGTACCTGTAGGTGCAATAGTAGTTGTCCAAGAGTTTCTAATTCCATGATTCTTAATTTTTTCTATTAATGAATCCCAATCAAAACAATGTAAATCTTTAGGAATTTCATAGTATCCAGATAGAGGAATAATCCCATTTTTATAATCCGTATGATCAAACAATGGAAAAGGACCTTTAGATTTAGAAATAACTACGCTTTCATCCATACTAAAATATGACAATGTTTCTGCAAGTTTATTCATAAAGTCATATCCCTCTTTTGAGTTGTATGGAATTTGCAATAGGAAAAGCAAGTCAGCAATACCCATGATACCTAAACCAATACGTCTAGTTAATTTTGTATTTGAATCAATTTCATCAACGGGGTATTTATTGGCATCTATGATGTTGTCCAAGAACCTAGTTGCAACTCTAATAGATTGTTCATATTTTTGCCAGTCAAATTCATACATCCCGTCTGCCTTCCTTTTTACAAATTTTGAAAGATTAATAGACCCTAAATTACAAGACTCGTAGGGATATAGAGATTGCTCTCCGCATGGATTAGTTGCTCTAAGAGGACCGCCTTTTACGTCTATGCATGGATTATATTTATTTATATTATCAAAAAATATAACACCTGGCTCGGCGCTTTTCCATGCACTTAATGCAATCAGCTCCATCAATTGATGAGAATCAATATTTTTTACATGTGCTCTAGTTCTGGGATTTCTTAAAGAATATTTATGATCACTTGTATTTATCAAGGAATTCCAAAAATCGGTCCAAACTCCTACACTAACGTTAAAGTTCTCATACAAACCAGGTTTGGTTTTCATTGTAATAAATTTTTCAATATCTGGATGCCAAGTTTCCAAAATACCCATATTAGCGCCACGTCTTTTTCCACCTTGTTTGACCACATCAGTCACTGTATCAATAATTTGCATAAAAGATGCGGGTCCTGATGCAACACCGCTAGTTGAAGCAACAATATCACCCTCAGGTCTCAAAGTGGAATAATTGATTCCAACACCGCCTCCTGATTTAAAAATCATTGCAGCATCAGTAGATGATTTCATGATAGAATGCATATCATCAGGCATATCAAGAACAAAACAAGCAGATAACTGCCCCAATCTAGCACCAGCATTCATAAGAGTAGGAGTATTTGGAAGAAATTCTCCAGAAACCATCAAGTTATAATATTCAAGTATTCTAGTACTATAACTAGACATTTTTCCTTCGGCTATCATACGTAGTAATTCTTTAAAACTTGCTTTCATTCTACCAATTTTTGATTCATTAATATAAGTTCTTATTAAAGATTCAAAATGAAATTTATTAAAATAATAATTTCCAATTTTTAATTTATTGTCAAAATCATCTAATTTTTCATAATATTTTTCTGCATCTATTAAAGGTTGTTTATGATTACCATTTAAATCAAACATAGAAGAATCATGAATAATGTCAGGAATAACAACCAGTATTGCAACACGTTCAAAAAGCTGTTTTGGACCTTCGGTAATTTCATTATTGTTGTCTCGAAGTAGATAACGAGAGGACAAGACTCTGAGAGAATTGATATCTAATGATTTGTCTACTTCATCTAGATCTTTTTTATTCAATATCTTCATTTTCATCTCTCTTATCTTTCGCCGTTCATGTCTGTATAATATATAAGCTTTCGCAGTTTCAGCCAAGCCTTCTTCTATTAATATAGATTCGACCATGTCTTGAACATCTTCAACACTTAAAACATGATCTTTACCAGCAGATCCTAAATATCCACTTTTATCAATCTTGTTAAATAATTTGGTTGCAAGTAATTCAGCTAATTTACGATCGGATTTGCCAGCCGCAACTAATGCTTTATAAATTGCATTTGATATTTTCGATTGTTCAAAATTTACTATTTTTCCATTTCTTTTTTTTATATGAAAAATGGATTTATTTTCTGAACTGCGAATATCGGTTTCTGCCATACAGTTTACAATAAAATAACTGTATCGTTTAATAAAAATTTTTATTACAATTGTTAAGTTAAAGTTAACAAATTATTAGATTTACATATAGAGCATACATCATTAGTTAAAACTCGAGAACCACAAACATTACAAATAACCTGTTTATTAACTATATCAAAGTAAGGAACTAAGTCGATAGATTTAGATAAAAAGTCAACTGTATCCGTCAAATCTAATTTAGTTGTATCCAATTTGACAGAGAAACCACCGGTTAACAGATCATCTAGCAAAAGTAAGTTTCGGGCTAGAGAGCTTTTTTCATCGAGATCCTTTTTCGCAATAACTAAACCTTGAGAATACGAACCAAAAGTATGAAATAGTTTGCCAAATTTTCCAGAATCCATCTGGACAAATCGGTTTGAACTAGCATCATTGATTATCGAAATTCCAAAATGTTCATAATTTTTTTTATCAACTTGTAAAACAACATCATTTGCAGTTTTAATAACTTTCTGTATTACCTCAATACCCTCCTCATTTTTATTAGCATATCCCAATATATTAAAAATAGATTCATTTAATCCAGTTAAATTAATTAGCATATTTGTAGAGCCTGATTGAGGAGGAAACATAAGAGGATTGGACAGGGCCGGCAATAACCCTTTTCTAATATTATCAAAGATCATGTCTCTTTTGGACATCATGGCATTTAATGAAGGATTTAATAATAATGCCAATTTTGTTCTAAAATAAGTTTCATCTTTATTTGATTGATACGCTAAATGGGGTAGGTTTAAAGAGAGAGAATGCAAGGAAATGACAGGCAGGGTAGTGTCATCAGATATTTTGAAAACTCCTTTACTACTTCGTATTGATTTTCGTGATAAAGATATCTTTCCACCAAATCGTGTGATTTTTGATATCATATTTAAAAGATCAATAGACGGTGGATTTGAAAACAAGATAAATATTCCAAATTTGGGGATGGGAACTTTTTCCAGATACATTAGATACCCGTTCAAAATACTCGATACAACATCATCATTATCTTTTAACGAAAGAACAATCGTAATAAAAGGAGAATCAAGAGAATGAATAGAAAAAGAGGCAGAAAATAAAGATTTTGCAAAGATTGAAGAAGTATTTTCAAATGATGAAAAATCATTAACAAATAGTTTTTCAATGTTTTCTATAACTATTTCTTTTGAAATTTGCTTTTGGAAGAGAGAAACTAAAAGGGGTAAAACAATCCCAGCGTTATCTAAATGTGGAAAGCGTGGTAAATAAGGAAATTGACCATCCATATGAATACCTTTTTCCAAAAAATTATCAATATCAATAAAAATAGTATCCGGACATATGCTCCAGCTGCCTAAATCATCTAAATGAATTTCGCCATTATAATGCATATCCAATATATCTTTAGGAAAATTATTTTTGAAATAATCAGAAAAAACACTTTTTGAAATATCATTAGCTATATCAATAATACCATTATTTAACAATCCAGTATTATTATTTAATTTTTTATTTAGGTCATAAACTGGAATGCCAAGTCTGATCAATTTATTCATTTGTTCCTCTAAACCATGTTCTAATAACACATTATTAACACAATCTCTTATAAAACGTGATGTCAAATACGAAGCCTGAGATTTATATATTTTATTTTCTACTTCTTCTGTAATTTTTGCAGATTGTTCTAATGACATATTCGCCTCCCTTACCAAGCATTGTATTATTTTATGAGGATTAAATTCCTCAATGGTTTCATTATTTGTTCTTACATACATCTTTCCGCTTTCAATTATAGATCTTTCTTCTATTTGTCGTGCAAGGTTTAAAACCAATTTCCCTAAATTAGTAATAGCATATCGTCTTTCTGCTTTATTTAGACCAACCAGAGATTGTCTTAACAACTTTCTTAAATGATAAGCAAATTTTCCTGATTCTTTTTTGGATTTAAATCCTGCTAATGATTTTAATTCGGAATAAGTCAAAGGTCCTTTGGAATTTAGAATGCGTAAAATATCAATTCTATTGGGACTTGCCATCACTGAAAAAATCATCCTTACTCGTTTGGATGTAGATTCCAAAATACCTCGTTTAGTTTCCGACGCTGGTAAATATGTAATCCTCAACTATAAAAAGCAGTTCAGTTATTGATATATAAATAAAACTAATAAAAAAAATATATTAAAAGATAGTAGAAAAAAGGAGTCAAGTTTCTAATAATATTTGACCGCTATTTAATATATCATCTTTTAAATTAATATTATGTTTTTTAGAAATAATAGATTCTGGAACCTCCGGTAATTTTTCTTTTGCTTCATCTTCAAGACTATTTTGTACATCATTTAGTATT
>JBBRRG010000113.1:0-4268 GCA_038200895.1 Candidatus Nitrosocosmicus sp.
TAATTAATTTTGTATAGATATTTCATTTCATTCTCTCTAGCGAATGTTGTTTAATTATTTTTTATTATTTTATTTTATTTAAGATTGATAATCATATTAATAATATGCCAGAGTTTAAAGAATCATTAAAACAGATTAAAAATAATATCGAAATGTCCGAAATACAAAAAATTCATACTTTTTATCAATTGTGTAAAAAAAGCAATATCGAACCTATTATATTGAGACTTACCGGTAGTGTCAAAAATAGATTCATACGTACTAACTATCTTATTACATTTACAACCACAAGAATTATTATTTCAAAAAAGAGTAATTTACGAAGTATATTAGATATTGGGTATGTTGCAGGGCTAGGGCCATATTTGTATTATCTCGTATCAAATAAAGTGAAACTTGAGGATATAAAATTAAAAGATTCATTTATTCAGGATGTTTATTCTGATTTAAATTTACCAAATAAATTTCATATCAAATATGATGATGTTACTAAACTTGTATTTTACAATGGAATTGAAACGTTAACAACGAACATGCTTGGTTCTGCAGTAGTTGATAATTTTTTAAAATTATATACACAAAAAAACTCATATAACTTTGTTATTTCTGCCAAGAAAAATGGAGATTACGAAAAGATATTTTATTGGTTAAAGATGTCTTTACCTATTAAGGTATACCAAGAAATAGAATAAATGATGTCAATTTAGTCGACGTCGACTAATGATTGCCATTACAATAATATGATTTATATAAATTATTATTTTGAATTCTAAAATAATCCAATTCTGTCTTTAAACATGAATTAAAATGATGTTAGTCCCAAGAGAGATAGAAAAAATGATGGTATGGACTGCAGCACAAATTGCAGAAGGGAGAAAACAACGAGGAGTAAAATTAAACTATCCTGAATCAATAGCCTATATATCTAATTTTGTAGTTGAGGGCGCGCGTGATGGAAAAACAGTTGCAGAATTGATGTCGTCTGCAAGAAATATTTTGACAAAAGCAGATGTAATGGAAGGAGTACCCGAAATGATTCACACTGTTCAGGTGGAAGTTACATTTCCTGATGGAACAAAGCTTGTAACAGTTCACGATCCGGTTCAATAGGTTATGCAAAATGATTAAAATAATTATTATTAACAAATCAAATTTCAAAGAAGGAGGAGGGATTATTACACAATGATACCTGGAGAATATATTTTATCCACTGGTAATGTTTTATGTAACGAAAACAGAAAAACAAAAAAGATTACTGTAAAAAATACTGGTGATAGACCTTGTCAGATCGGTTCACATACACATTTCTTTGAGATCAATAAAGCCCTTGATTTTCCTAGAAAGGAATCATTTGGTTATAGGTTGAATATCCCAGCTGGCACCTCTGTACGATTTGAACCTGGTGATACAAAAGAAGTAGAATTGTGTGAATTAGGAGGTACCCGTGTTTGTTTTGGATTTAATGGCCTAACTATGGGTAGCATGAAATCTTCACATATAAAAAAATCTGCATTTGAAAAAGCAAAATTTGCTGGATATAAAGGAATGAGTAATTAGTAGGTAATGAAAAATGGTATTAAAATTAACAAAAAAACAATATTCTGATTTATATGGTCCTACTGCAGGTGATAAAATTCGTTTAGCAGATACTGATCTTTTTATTGAAATAGAAAAGGATCTATTAAATCACGGTGATGAATGCGTTTTTGGAGGCGGTAAAACTTTGAGAGATGGATTAGCTCAAACCTCTGGAGTTACTAATGCAAATGGTGCTTTAGATTTTGTTATTACCAATGCTGTTGTGCTCGATCCGGTGATTGGTATAGTAAAAGGTGATATAGGAATAAAAGATGGAAAAATTGCTGGAATAGGAAAAGCTGGTAATCCTTTAGTAATGGATGATGTGGATAAAAATTTGATTGTATCTGCTTGTACTGAAGCGACTGCAGGTGAGCACACAATATGTACACCAGGGCACTTTGATACTCATATTCACATGATCTCACCACAACAGTATATTGATGGAATAAGCAATGGTATCTGTAATATGATAGGTGGTGGTACTGGTCCTGCTGATGGAACTAATGCTACCACATGTACACCAGGCTCTTTTAATATTAGCAGAATGCTAGAAGCCGTAGAAGATATTCCAGTTAACTGGGGATTCTTAGGAAAAGGTAATGATTCTCATCCTTCATTATCTACTCAACTTGAGCAAATTGAAGCAGGTGCATGTGGACTTAAAGATCATGAAGACTGGGGAACGACAGCTACAGTTTTAGATGCATCTTTACGTGCTGCGGATTTGACTGATACCCAGCTTGCAATACACACCGATTCCATAAATGAATGTGCATATCTGGAAGATACAATAAATGCCATAGATGGTAGAACTGTACATAGCTATCATACAGAAGGAGCAGGAGGGGGTCATGCACCAGATATTATTGCTATAGCTTCAGAACAAAATGTTTTACCATCATCAACTAATCCTACTAGGCCATTCACAATAAATACAGTTGATGAACATTTGGATATGCTGATGTTTTGCCATCACCTAAATCCAGCTGTTGCCGAAGATGTGGCTTTTGCAGATTCCAGGATTCGTGCTGAAACAATTGCTGCTGAAGACGTTATGCATGATGAAGGCGTTTTAAGTATGTATTCTTCCGATAGTCAAGCTATGGGTAGAATCGGCGAGGTAGTACTTCGTGCATGGCAAACTGCTGATAAAATGAAAAAAATGAGAGGTAAACTAAAAGAAGAAACAGGAGATAATGATAATCTAAGGGCTAAGAGATATATCGCAAAAACCACTATTAATCCCGCAATTACTCATGGCATCTCTGATTATCTTGGCTCCCTTGAAGTAGGAAAATATGCCGATATAGTGATGTATAATAATGCTTTTTTTGGTGCCAAACCAAAAATGGTTTTTAAAGGCGGCTTTATTTCATGGTCTATAATGGGCGATCCTAATGCCTCTCTACCTACACCAGAGCCCGTTTATTATAGACCAATGTTTGGTGCAATGGGTCGGGCAGTCAAAAAAACTTCATTCACATTCATGTCTAAAAAGTCTATAGAATTAGGAGTGCCTCAAAAATTAGGCCTGGAAAAAACTACATTAGCTGTTAAAAATTGCAGAAATATTGGCAAAAAAGATATGATGTGGAACGATAAAACACCTGAAATCACCGTTGATCCTGAAACATATGAAGTAAAAGTAGATGGACAGATCGCAACAGTTGATCCCGCAAAGGAATTGAGCCTTGCACAAAGGTATTTTATGGCATAACTGTTCCCAAATTCATTAAGTTATGGCAAATACCCAATTTTTTAGGGTTTTTTTGATATATTTATCTTTTAGGACTATGGTTTTAATTTATGTCATCATCTCAAAATTATGGAGTTTGGAAACCAATCGCAGAAAATGTTGAATTTAATGCACTAGAGTCAAATTCTAATGCAGTAATGGCAGTAGCTGATACAATAAGAACCACTCTTGGACCAAAAGGATTAGACAAACTTTTAATCGATCAATCTATGAATCGACATGTTTCTAATGATGGTGTAACAATTCTTTTATCTCTAAGGGCAATTCACCCTGTTGCAAAAATGATAGTGGAAATTGCTGAAAGGCAGGAACAAAAAGTAGGAGATGGCACAACTACCGCAGTTATTCTGGCTGCGGAAATGATTAAAGAGGGAAAAAGGTTAATTCGTGAGTTAGCTGTTCATCCTACAAAAGTTGTCGAAGGCATAGAAAGTGGAGTTAGACATTCTTGTGATTTGTTAAAGGCTAGTGCAAAAAAAATCAGTTTAGAGGAAAAAGAATTAGATCAAATAGTGAAAACTAGCTTGTCTTCAAAACTAGATGGTAATGTATTGCATAAAATGGTTGTTTCTGCTTTAAGAGCTGCAGGTAAGGAATCAATTTATGGTAATATGTATGATTTTGATAAATCAATAAAGGTAATTAGAAGGGTTGATGTTGATGATAAAATTGTTAATGGAGTTGTTTTAGAGCGAAGAAGATTAGATCCAGAATTACCTGTACAAGTAGATAACGCAAAAATTTTAATATTAAAATTAGATTTAAAACCTGTTAAAGAGTCTTGGATTAAAGAGAATAGCAAATATCAGGATATTCTTACAATGGAAAATGATAGATTAGAAAAGTCTAAAAAAATAGTTGATGCAATACTTGAAACAGGGGCGAATACTCTTTTTATTGCATCACCTGAAGTCGATCAAATAATTGAAGA
>JBBRRG010000114.1:0-4245 GCA_038200895.1 Candidatus Nitrosocosmicus sp.
AGTAATATTAACATGTGGCTATATAGAAAGATTCAATCCTGCAATTCAGGCTCTTAAACACATTATTGAAGAAAATACCTACGGAGATCTATTAATGATGGAATTCCATCGAGAAAATAGAATGCCTTTACATATAAAAGATGTAGGCATAATCTACGATACTTCTGTACATGATATTGATACTGCATTATTTATTTTTAATTCCAAGCCTACTGTTGTTTTTGCTCGCTCTGGAAAAAAGTTTCATTCTTCAGAAGATTTTGCTACTATAATGTTAGGGTTTGAAAATCAAAAAGTTGCAATTATTGCTTCAAACTGGATTACTCCAAAAAAGGTTAGACGATTTAGTGCTGTGTGTTCGGAAGGTATTATTACAGGAGATTTTATAACCCAAGAAATAAAAATAGACGATGAAAATAAAACTCTTATTCCAAGAAGGCTCTTCCAAGAACCTTTAACACTTGAATTAAAAAACTTTCTTCAATCTTTATCGGGTGAAATAACGAAATTTTTAGTAACTCCTGAAGATGCTAGTGCGGTAACAAAAATAGCAGAAGCTGCACTTATTTCTAGTAATACAGGCGCGCCTGTATTTCTCACATATTAATGCAATTTGATTTGATTTGTTGATCTTATTTGCTAGCTAATTCATAGATAATGTTCTCCAATATTTGTTTTAATAAAGAATCTATTTGGATTATTTAAACCGATTTTAGTATCTTGAATATTCATGCCAAAATTAATAAAAATATCCACTAAAATGATGGATCAAATCAAAGAATCTTTGGTATTTCTTATTCTATGATTAGTGGATGATAAATAAAATAATACTGCTTTTCTTTATATGGTATTTTAATTAAATTTGTAAGTAATGAAAGATTACTGCAATGTAGTATTGCCTCGAGCATATATACCATATCTGTATTGTATTAAGGAAATTCTTAAAGATTTATCGGATGCATTTTAATAAAATTTTTTATTATGAAGAAAAAAATAAGTGATATTAAAATATTTATTGAAAATGTATATTTGTATAGTAATTATTTAGCATATAATATGGTATAATATAGTACAAAGTTACTATAAAATGATTTTTATATTGGTAATTCTGTTGATAACAACTATTGGAAAGTCATATGAATCATATAATTAATTTTGTTTCACCTAAAGCGAAAATCGGAGAAAATGTTAAAATATGGCATTTCGCATATATAGGTGAAAATACATCTATAGGTAACAATGTTATGATTGGTTCTCTCACCCATGTTGATTATGATGTTAAAATTGGAAATAATTGTAGAATTGAAGGCTCGGTATATATTCCACCTCTTACTGAAATTGGAAACGATGTTTTCATTGGTCCTGGTGCAACATTTACAAATGATCCATATCCTATGAGTAAAAAAATGATCGGTGTAATTGTTGAAGACGGTGTAATTATCGGAAGCCGATCTGTTTTTAAACCCGGAGTAAAAATAGGCAGGAACAGCGTAATTGCTATGGCTTCTGTAGTTACCAAGGATGTCCCTCCAAATGTGGTTGTTATGGGACATCCTGCAATAGTGAAGTACTCTAGAGAAGAATATGATCTTAAGAAATATAATTGGAATTCGTGATTATTGTATTTGTAATGTACTATATTCTATTAGTTTTTTAGTTTCATTAGGTTATATTTCTATTGTATCAAAGAATGTGTTAGCTGAAACCACTATTATTTTATAATTACGATGATGGTTTCTATCTATTCTTAATAATATTTTTCTATAATCTTCTCTTGAACATGCAATTATTATATTAGTTATCATATTAGGTAGAAAATTTTCTATATCTTGTATTTCTACTTCTGCAATATAGTCCATCAGTTTTAATCTTAATGATTCCCGCATTATTGTTTTGTCTCCTCTTATTTCATTATTGTCAATAGTCCAAAATATAGTAACTTTTGTTCTACTAGCTTTTATTTCCCTTTCTTTTAATTGGCTTCTTATTTCCTCAACGAGACTTTTAACAAAACCTTCTATTGATCTTATTGTACCATTAACGATGTATCCCAAAGATGATGAATTTGTTAATGACAAACTTAGAATCCTTAAATCAAATAAACCATTTACTATATCGTCAAAGTAGATCGATTCTATGTTATTTTGAGATATTTCAGTCCTGATTTCTTTTTGTCTGTTAAGCTTTGTGATCTCATTGATTGATGTCTGATTTGAATATTTATTTACGATATTTATGGTATATAATAGCTCTGATGATGAAATGCTTACTATCTTTAGTTCTTGAATGTCCTGCTTGTAAATTAAATTTATTGTGCTATTAAAATATGGATCATTTTTTTGTTGATATGATCCAACAATTATTTCCTTTGTTTTTGTTTTATCTAAAGGATTATAATAATAATAAATTTCATTTCCTACAATAAATCCCGATAAATGTTCTATTAACGATATAATTTCAGTATTTCCACCTATTCCTAGCGGTATATTAAATACTATTGAGGTATTTTTTTTTAAATTAGATATAATTTCCTTAAATTTTGGAATTATGTCATTTTTTACATCGTAATTTGTTTTTCTGATTCTGGGAACAAAAAAAATTATTGGGGCGTTGCTTATTGATTTATCGAAAGGTTCTAAGTTTAATAATAATTCTTCTTCCATTAAAAATGTGATATTAGGATATTCTTTTACTATTTTATCGGTTAATAAAATTCCTAACCGTGAATTTTCATCAATAATTACTACCTTTGTTTGATTTTGTAATATTCTTTTTGCTATTTCATATCCTTCAGTACTTAATCCGTAAATTACAATATTTTTATCATGGATTTTTGTATTTATTTCCCTTTCTTCTTTTTTTCCTCCCTCTTTCTCATTTTTTATATCTCCATTTTTTATATTATTATTAATTTTAGTAAATTTTTCTGAAATTCTTTACTCCACCATTACCTTAAGATTTATATTTCTTTATTTAGTTTTGGCGTTATTAAATTTTATTACAATTTCGTTTTATATTTCTAATTAAAAAAATTTTTTAATATTGTTTGATTATTGTAATTGTTGTGAAGATTTGGTTTGATATTTTAACTCCTAAACAGATTATGTTTTTTAAACCTGCAATTGATATTTTAAGAAAACAAAACAATGAAGTTTTATGTACTTCTAGAAATTATAGAGAGGCTAATGAATTATCTAAAATAAAGATGTTAGATCTTTTAATTGTAGGAAATCATGGCGGTGCAGATTTATTCAATAAGCTTTATGAAAGCACAAATAGAATTTTGGAGTTATCCAAAATAATTCGCAATTTTTCTCCAGATCTAGCAATTAGTTTTTCATCTCCTGAAGCATCCCGAGTTTCTTTTGGATTAGGTATTAAACACCTAGGTTTTAATGATTCTCCTCACGCAGAAGCAGTTGCAAGGCTATCTATTCCTTTTTTAACTAAATTGTTTTCACCGTCGATAATTCCTTTATCTTCATGGACGAAATATGGTATCTCTTCAAAACAAATTATTCAATATAATGGATTGGACCCTGTTGCATGGTTACTTCGTTATAATAATGGTGATAATGATAATGATTGCAATACTGATATTCTTGAAAAATTAAAAATAGATCAATCTAAAAAATCTATATTAATCAGATTAGAAGAATCAAAAGCTGCTTATATTGCCAATCATAAATTAATTGTTCAACCCCTAGTTTTAGTTGATTCTATAGTCAAACATTTTAATGAAAAATATAATATTGTTATTCTTTGTAGATATCCTGATCAAATAAAAGAAATATCAAAACGCTTTGAAAATAAAGCAATAGTACTAACAGATGTAGTTGATGGTCTTGATCTATTAAAAAATATTGATATTTTTATTGGTGCAGGAGGTACCATGACTGCAGAATCTGCTCTTTTGGGCATCCCTACAATTTCTATAGCACCTGTTCATTTTTATATAGATGATTATCTGAAAAAAATAGGACTTATAAAAAGAGCTTTTACTGTATCACGTCTTATATATCTTGTAAATTTGTTTTTGAATGATGAGGAAAATTGTAGATTATTAAAGAAAAAAGCTAAAAAGATATTAAATGAGATGGAGGATCCTGTAAATATGCTTTTGACTTATATAATGTCTAATGAGTAAAATTATATTGTAGGTAAATTTTATAATACAATGCCCGGAAAGCCCGGTAGTATTGCTAATACCGAATGTAGCGGACAAGCATAGAGGCCTTTGGAGCC
>JBBRRG010000115.1:0-3966 GCA_038200895.1 Candidatus Nitrosocosmicus sp.
ACAATACAAGGATTGATCAGGTCTAATGGTGGTGCAATCTGCAATAATCAACTGACTATTATTGCTATCAATTACTCCTTGTTTATTAAAAAACACACCTTTAAGTGAATCAAAATTAGTTACACATGTTATAATAAAATCACTTTCATTAGCTAAAGAACATGCATTTTCAAATGATTTTGCTCCCATCTCTTCAAAAACTTTTAACTTTGTTTTATCTCTGTTGTAGATATTGATTTTTGTACCATGATTTAATAATCGTTCTGCAATGCTGGCACCCAGCATCCCTAGTCCAATGATCCCTACTACCTTATTATAACCTATAGTCATATTTTTTAAAAATTAAAAAACACTCTTAAAGTTATAGTTTATGTTTAAAAATCAAATAAATAAAAGAGTAAAATAGATACAAGGGAACAAAATACAATGTGGCATACACTCTTCTTATGGGCAATAATTTTATTTTCAATAGCCCAAAAAATATCAAGTTTTATGATGAAATATTATTTACATTAAAGGAAAAAAATGACACTGATGCACCATTGATTTCAGCAAATATTAACAATAACTACACTACCCAAATAATTGAAGTGAGTGAAAATAAATGTAAATATTGTGATAATGCATTGATAAAAAAAAGAGATAATCCTGACCATATTCTAATAACTGAAGAAAGCGGTGAAATAATATTTGAATCCAGAATTGTAGATAGAAATACTGTACTTGTGAGTGGAACATTCTCTAATAATGATAACCAGAAACTAATCGTTACACAAAATTATATAATACTACCATCAGGTAAATGGATTATGCATGATCGAATTGATTCAAATAATGGAGATGTTATAATTACCAGTGATGGGATCAAAATATCCAATTAAGTATATTCAATTATTTAAAGAATCATATCTTGTTTATTAAAACAATTCATCCTCGCTTTTCTTTTTCGGCAATCCATCTTCCAGATTTTTTAGCAAATATTATGGTACCAATAATTTTACCACTACTGTATACTTTTCCATATTCTTTGCTCATTCCAAAAAATGCCTCTATAATATTGCCTTTTTTGTGATATCCTGCTTCAATTACCTTGATATTTAATTTTGAACTAACCTTTTTAAATATATTTCTAGCAATAGACCAATCCCCTTCCCATTCGATAAGGTCAAAATTTCCAAAGTTTAAAGTATTTAACGAATATTTCGAAATCGATATTTTAAATGATCTATTACTTTTAGAAATAAATTCATTTATCCAGTTTATTGCAATCACACTTTTTCCTTTTTCTATTGCAAAATTATTAGAATTAGCCAATAATATTATACATCCGATAATATGCCTTTAAAAATATATAAAATTTTTACCAGCAAAAAAAGCACTATCTGTTTTTATCTAATGCATAAATAAACAACAGTAATACTTTTACATATAATAAATACAATAGAGTGATATTTCATATTTTCTATTTATAATTAGAAGACTTGGACTAATTAAATTTTGATACAACATGATGAAAATCTGTCAATGGTACTATTTTGACTGTATTAAACGATGAAATCCCTGAATCTATGCATATTTGTTCTATATCATGGGCACTATTTGCCTCTAATATAATAAACCATTCATGTTCTAAAACAGACATATAGAAACAAACAATTTTTTTTATGCCATATTTTGCAATATTTTCCTCTAACTTGTTATAAATTTATTTAAAAACTTCTCTATTAGTAGGATTATTTAATGGACATGATTCTGGACTGTGAATTGCTAAAATACCAAATAGTTTATAGGATAAGATCATTATGTATTAACCTCAGATACTGATATTTATACAAAATGGATTGAATTAATAATGATCGTACATTCGTATAGGCGTAAATCCAAAAAAAGTTAATTCTGTGATTTGTATTTTAAATATCATCTTATTGATATGGCTGTTGATGATGATATTAAACAACATAATCTAACTATTTCATTTGTTGCACCCATTACATCGCCTGTTATACCTCCAAAATTTTTTTTGGAGATATATATTATTATAAAACTACACGATATTCCTGTAATAAATACCTGTATTAATATTGCCTGAATCATTTGTTCTATTAATATTATAAGGATTGCAGTAATAATTGTAGCAATAATGATTTTTCTATATGATTTCATATTTTTTGTAAAAAGAGAGCTGTAGCCTTCCCATGCCGATTGGGAAAAATATGCTTGTAATACCATTGCATATTTTGCAATAATCTCTGAGATTAATAGCGAGATAATTAATCCTTCTAACCCGTTAAATGATGAAATTGTTAGTATCATTCCTATAAAGTAGGATATAACTGCTACTACTCCTGCAGTACTTATGATAGGGTCATGGATTACTTTGTATTTTTTTTCCTTATCGCCCTTTGCCATCATTCCGTCTGCGAAATCTGCAAGTGCATCTGTGTGATGCAGCCCTGTTATGATTATTAGAAAAATTGTTATTATAAATCCTGATACCAAATGATTAAAAAAATAAAAGGAAAAAATTGTTATTGGAATACTTAATATTCCAATAACTAGACCTATTATAGGAAAAAGATACATATTTTTGGATATATTTTCTAAATCATTTTTTTTGGAAAATCTATCTACTGGTATTATTGTTAAAAATGATATTATCTCTAGTATCGATTTAATAACCAAAAAAAATTGACCACCAATTAATAATATTTAATAAGATAATAACTGGAAATAAAAAACTCGTTATAAATATAAAAGTAGCAACCTTTGTTATTTTTAATGCAATTTTGCATTTTTCTAAAGTTATGTGTTCATACATATCTCCAAGTTTATAATGATTTATCTTTTCTAGTTGAATTTTTAATGCTCCTGCAATAAGCGACATAGGAATTCCCGCATTCAAACTCTCCGTCTTTCTTCCATCTCTTTTATATATGGAGATGGCGTTTTTCCAATCTTGATTAAGAAGTAGCAATGATGGAATTAAAAAAATTATTGATATTCTTGCAGGTATTAGATTCATTATTGTATCCATTTTAGCAGACATCCATCCTATATCTTTATAATAGTTATCTTTGTATCCTATCATTGAATCTAAGGTATTTACTATTCTAAACATTATTGCTCCTGGAATGTTTAATATTCCATAATAAAACAATGGGGATAAAATTCCATCTACAAAACTTTCAGCTATACACTCTATACATGCCGATAATATGTTTTCTTCTGATAATGTTTTTGTATTTCTGCTAACAATCTTTGATAGATCATAGCGTGCTTTTTCAATATCTTTTTTTTCAATATCTTTTAATATTTCTTTGATGTGAATATCCATTGATTTTATCGAGAACATTGATTTTAGAATAAAAGTTGATATTAATATAAATAATATCGTTCCTAATGTATAAAGCGATTGTATTATTAATAAATATGCTAAAATTCCTATCATGGCTGTTAAAAATAATGCTAAAAATACCCCAAAAATTTTTTCATCTGATTTATTTCTTTTTTTTATTTGGGATGTAAAAAAATAAATTATTTTGCCTATCCATACTACAGGATGAATATTGTTTGGCGGTTCTCCAATTAAGTAATCAAGAGAAATTGAAAAACAGGTTACTAAAATGATATCTTGTAGTATTTGTGTCATTTGATATTGTATTTCATCTTATGATTTTTTTTAAAATATATTCTATATCTATTGCAGTTTCTATAGTTTTGGAGACCATATCTATTTCTCTATTTATCGGTGCTAAATTTTCAATATGAATTGAATCTTTGTTTTTTTGGCCGTCGAGAGAATCTTCTGCCGGAATATTGTGATCTATTTTAGGTATAACGCCTAAAAAGGGTTTTTTTGTCCTTGCTTCAATCTTTTTTATTGCTGGTATTAACATGTGTTCATCGCCAAGAAACTTGTTAATTAAAATACCTTTTATTAAATTTCTGTATTTTGGTTTTAATAGT
>JBBRRG010000116.1:0-3960 GCA_038200895.1 Candidatus Nitrosocosmicus sp.
ATTATAACTACTAAAAATATGGGCAACCCCCCACTTATACTGGGTAATTTCTTCTTGAGACATTAATATAAAATTTTTTACGCTTCACATTTAAAAACCTTCTTAAGATAAATGAGTAAAACCTTTATTTTTTAACAATTTTCTTTGTTTATTAGAATAATCTACGAAAACTTTACCCTTACCATCTATAACTCTACCAATGATAAAAAAATCTAAACCATATTTTTTTACCAAAGTCTTAATTTTGCTTAAATTTTTTTTTGCGATTGTACCGACCACATGATATTCTTCTCCACCATAAAATATCAAATCATCCAAATCAAGATTATTTATTATTGAGAATTTTTGTAATTCAGGAGGAATCGGTATTTTATCTCTATATATTAATATATCTACTTTACTTTCTTTTGCTAATCCGTATAATGACGAAGCAAGGCCATCACTTGAATCTATCGAAGAAGAAAGATATCGGGATAATTTTAATCCAAAGTTAATTGAAGGGGATGGATTTAAAACAGAATCAATAGATTTCTTTTTAAATAAATGGCTAGGGATCTTTAAATCATTTAATAATATTTTTAAACCAGCAGAACTATATCCAAATGGACCAGAAACTATGACATAATCATCGGTATTAGCACCATTTCTTCTAGGAACATTTGAGTTATTGTTAGCAAATCCCAACATACAACAGTCAATGATCAATTCTTTAGATTGATTAATATCCCCACCAATTATAAAAAAACCAAACTCCTTGGATGTTAACGAAAATCCTTTAATTATATCATTAATATTCCATTTATTTAAATATCGAGGTATTCCTAAAGAAATTAAAGCAATAACAGGTTTTATTCCTTTTATACTTAGATCACTTATACAAGAAACGAGAGATTTCCTAGCTATTTGCTTGAATGTCATTTTAGGTGGCACATCGGTATGTTCTACTAGCATATCACAGGTAAATGCTAGAGAATATTCCTTATTTGACATTTTAATAAATTTGTTTAATGAGATTAAAGAAATATCATCTTTACCAAACAAAGGTTCTATGTTTGTAACATCCAGCTTGGACATAATTAAAGCCAGGATCTGCTTTTCATCAAATCTTTTCATAAATTTCGTATATTTTATTATAAATTAATTTATGTAGAGAATTGGAATGATTTTTTTCGGCTTCTAGAGAGATTCTTAAAACGTGTTCAGTATTAGAAGGTCTCACAAGAGCCCATGAATTATCATCAAAAACAAATTTAAAACCGTCCTCATCTATCACATGATTTGAATAAGGTGTTAGGACTTGAGATATTTTTTCAAGCATATCATTTAATTTAACTTCAGGTTTAATTGGAAGTTTTGTTCTAATCTGTATAAAATTTGAAGATAAATGTAGACATTCATCAATTATTTTTTGATCTAACGAACAAAGTATTATACTAGCTAAAAGTCCATCTCTACAAGATGTAAAATTTGGCATGATAAAACCACCGCTACTTCCTTCACCTCCAGATTCAGCATTAACTTCAGTTATTTTTTTTATAACATTTGATTCTCCAACCTTAGAATAAAATACCTCTCCACCATATTCTTTAATATATTTTTCAACAGTAATACTTGAATCTAAACTGATAACAAATTTTTTAATTTTATTATGAATTGCACCTGAAATACATAACAGAAGAGTCAAATCAGGACTAAGACTTTCCCCCTTATTATTAACAATTACCAACCTATCACCATCCATATCGAATGCAAATCCAAAATTTAAATTATTTAATTTGACTAGTTCTCGTAACTCGGTCAAAGGATTAGAAGTTGGATCTGGACCTCGGGAAGAAAAACCAAAACTATCATTTATACTCAAGTATTTTATTTTGTAAATTTTGAATAATCTATTAACATAGTTACAAGTGGCACCACCACCAAAATCCAAACCAACTTTAAAATCGGATTTGAGATCATTAGAAATAGGAATATAATGTGTCAAATCTTCCAAATACGTTGAATTAATTTTATAATATGTACCGGTACTAATATATCCATGAACAATATTTTTTAACATTTTATCTAACTCCTCTTCAAATAAGCCTCTTCCATTAACCAATAATTTTAAACCATTCCACTCTATGGGATTATGAGATGCAGTAATCATAATCGAACCACTATATTTTCTAGATTCACGAAATAATACAGGGGTAGGAACAACACCTAAATCATAAACATTTATCCCTTGCTCCAAAAGAGATCCTATTATAATATTACGGATAATTTTTCCCGACGGTCTACTATCTCGGGCAATAACACAAGATAATTGATCAAAATTACTACGGATATACGAACCAAAAAGTCTGGAGAACCTGCTTATCTCTTGAAGGCTAAGATCGTCTCCAAATATTCCCCTAATTCCTGAAATAGAAACCTTCACAAAGTCAATATAATAAATTCAATAATTTATATTAAATGGAGACAAATAACAAATTAGATCAAGAAAAGCGAGAACCTGTTAAAATGACTTCACAATGTTCACAGATACTTTTATCTATATTTGATTCGATACTGTGATGAACATCACAGATAATAAAAGTATAACGCATAAAATTACATAACTGAATAAATTTAGTCATGGTACTAGGCGTATAAGCCTTATTCAAAGATAGATCTTTAGCGATATCATTAATCATTTTCATTACTTCAAAATTGTTTTCTAGTTTTGTTACTAAAGATAAATCACCTCTTGTTCCACGTATATAATTACTAACGGCAGCTTGAGTAATACCTAAAAGTTTAGCAACGGTTTCTTCTTTAAGATTATAATCATGAATTAATTTTTTTGACAATATTGCACGAATAGCAGGAATCAAAGATTTGGATTCAATTTCAGAAGGCAATAGCATAATGAAATGCATGTTTCTAATTATATAAATATTATTAAATGTAATAAAAAGAAAACAAAAAATATAGGGTGGAATATGGAATTAGCCTTCTTCCCAGCCTTTTTCGAATACACCGAATTTATGTAAAGGAACTGGTTGGCCTGAAGTATATTCCATTGGTCTCATCCAGAAAATAGCATGGGTCGGACAAACACCTAGACATGCACCATCAGAAATACATCGTTCTGGATAAAAGACAAATGCTTTGCCTCTTTTCCAACCTTCAACAGGTTTAACACGGAGTACATCTGGACCTAATGCAGTACAAATCTCTACACAAAGTGCACACCCAATGCATCTTTGTTCATCAACATCTGGAAGTATAGCAATTGGCATCTAATAATTCACTAAACGTTTTCTAACAATAAAACTATTTAAACTGTATGCCAATAGCAAAACAGTGTTATATAAAGATAAAAAAAGTGTTAGTTGGTAATTTTCTATTTTTTTGCAGTACGCATTGTATCTACTTGACCGCTATGAAGCCAATCTTTTAATTCTTCATGTGATGGTTTTGCATCATGTTTTCCTTGCAGATGTAGATGAAGTAACACATAATTTACTTGATTCAATATAACCTTATTGGCTTCGTCGCCTTTTCTAGTTCGTGCTTTTAGATCTTCTGGAACAGTTTTCCACCATTCATCAAATGTTCTTACCATTAAAAAATCAGCGCGAATTTACTTTATAAGTATTTTGAAAGGTTAATAAATAAAACTATAATAAAATTACTTTTTAATTTTAGATATTATATTTATTACATCATTATCAAATATTATAAATACATATACTAAACAATTATCTAAAAATTTTAGAAGATGACCTTTTCTATATTAGATGTTGTAAATGCAAATCAAGAACTTAACAAATTTCGTTTAAATAACAATATAAATCATGAAAGATTCATTTTTCCATTTCTTTGTGGTTCTTATTTTACATATAGAAAAATAGACGTGGCCAGAATATTTGCAATAGCCAAAACCATATCGGAAAATCCAACATTTTTAGATGTAGGATGTGGTTATGGAGA
>JBBRRG010000117.1:0-3951 GCA_038200895.1 Candidatus Nitrosocosmicus sp.
TTCTCCAAAGACTTGAAACCTTTTTCTGCTGAAAAATATGGTGGAAGTT
Organism: Candidatus Nitrosocosmicus sp.; assembly: GCA_038200895.1. Lineage (GTDB taxonomy): Archaea > Thermoproteota > Nitrososphaeria > Nitrososphaerales > Nitrososphaeraceae > Nitrosocosmicus. Next base: position 50 of record JBBRRG010000117.1, read on the forward strand.
GAATTAATAAAATTAAAGTTTTGTCCATTAAAGGTTCTAATGCATAGAAAAATGGATAAAGATATTTTGAGACATCTTCAAGTTTTTGCTCATGTGTTATTACTTTTGGAAATTTTAATGCAAATTTAAAATCATCTGGAGTTTTATCCTTCCAGCCTTTAACAACAAATCTTGAAGGAATATTATAAAAAGTAGAATCTACTTCAACAAATTTAAAGAATTTAGAATAATAGGGTAACCATTTCTTATTTTCTAAATGTGATGGATAAAACGTACCTTTCCATCCATCGTAGCTCCATCCAGAACAACCAACATAGAGATTCAAATATTATATTATTTCGATTAACAGTATTAAAAGAATTATCTTTATGAGCAACTATCTTAATCTATATTCGCAGTTAATGATTAAAGTCTATTAAATTTGATAAATCGACCAAATTTAAAAAATATCATTAAATGTTTAGGTCATTTTTAAGGACTTTTGTGTATATAATCTAAATTTACATATTTCATAGCCACAAAAATGGCAATCACTATTCGTTATTAACAAAAAGAACATCATCATACATGCTTGAGCTGAAGCAATTAAATATAAATTTGATTTCTTTTTTTTGCAGTCTCGATAGGTCTTCTTTATACCTTCTCTGTTATTTTATACATGGCCATATCTGATAACAGCATCTACATCTATTGATCTGAGGTCATACCAGATATGCAAGATATCTTAAATTTCCCAATACTTTTTGATTAAATCAAAAGATTTCTTTTTAATTGAATTTGAATATTGACTCGTTTATAGATAACCTGTTAATTTAATAATTATGTATGGTATCCCGTAACAATAGCATAGTAGAAAATGTACTAGTACTTCAAGGTGGTGGCTCTTTAGGTGCTTTTGAATGTGGAGTATACAAAGCTCTTGTAAAAAACAATATTAATCTGGATATAGTTGCCGGCACGTCAATTGGTGGTATAAATGCCGCCATTATATCTGGAAGCAAAAATAAAGAAAATACAGGAGAACTCTTGGAGAATTTTTGGCTAGAGTTATCGGAAAGTTTTATAGATTTAGATAAAATGCCTTCTCCTATACCATTTTGGCCTAATTTTTGGAAGCAACAAAGCTCTAGTTTCTATTTTCCTACTCAATTACCTAATAAACCAAAAGAAGCAGCAGACAGTTATTTTAAAAATACAAAAGAGCAAGAAATAAACGTTAAACAAATCAGATCTTATTACAGCTCAGCTATTTTTGGAAATGAAAAAATGTTTAAGCCTAGATGGTCATCTGAATTTGCTCTGACAGACCCCGAATACTTTACGCCTCAAAAGTGGACCTATCTTTATGATCATGTACCTTTAGTAAAAACTTTAGAAAAATACATTGATTATGACAAATTGAAACCTAATGGAAATTCTAATGCCCGTTTAATCTTGACTGCTGTAAATGTTTTGAATGCGCAATCTTTAACATTTGATAGTTTCAAGCAACAAATAACCCCAAAACATATTCTTGCAACTTCTGCTTATCCCTTATATAATTTTCCTTGGATAGAGGTTAAAGAGGGTGTATATGCTTGGGATGGTAGTCTACTAAGTAATACTCCCCTAAGAGAAGTTTTGGATGCATCGCCAATTAACGATAAAAGGATATGCATGGTAGAGAACTACCCAAAGAATATTGATGATCTTCCAAAAAATTTATCAGAAGTTTATCATCGAGCAAGAGATATTATTTTTTCTGATAAAACTGAACATAGTGTAACAATGTCAAAAATAATTACAAGATATATAGCATACATTGAAGAGCTTTATCAAATAGTAGATCATAATATTGACAAGTTACAAATAGACGAAAAACGCCTTAAAAGAATACGTCGAAAATACCGCAAATATAGGCAAGAGCATGGAGCAGAAATAAAAGAAATTTATTATATAACTCGTAATGAGCTATTTCCTCATTTATATGAAAATGCCGATTTTTCGCCTGAAACAATTAAGGAATCAATTAAGGAAGGTGAAGAGAAGACAAATCAAGCAATAAAGAATCACAAAAAACCATTGAACAAAAATTCTACCTAAATAACAAGAGGGGATATAGAATCTTACAGTCTAAGACAAATTAACTGGCATGGAAGAAGTTATTATTGTATCCTATGGTGTGAAAACACATGTTAGGTATCTACAAATGGAAATCTCACAATTACGCAATAGCAGAGGTGCTGAAACATATTCACTATAACTTTGTTAAACCTTCTTAAGATCTACAGGCTAAAACACCTCTGGAGAACGGGATATTAAATGGAAGAATAAGTAAATGAAACTCGATCATATAATCTTTTTGTTTTTTGGTACACTATATCGATACTTTCTCAATGGTTTTTATGAGATAATTTTGATGAATCGAAGTTGAAAAATAAATGGTTCATTCTTAGTTAAGAATAAAAATGAGTATAAATGTATAACCTATCTAATACTAAAAACTCATTACAACAAATAAAAGACGAATTAGATTAATGGCAAAGAGAATGCTATTTTAAAAATATATGATATTCATTCCGTAATAATAGAATTAGACGTAAGAGGTGTAGTCAATTAACGTTTAGATTAAAGGTATGAATTATTTTTAATTGGTAAAGAATTGCTATAAATCACTCCAAATCCTTTTGCAAAAAAAATATTTTCAAAATAGTTTGTCATCAGTAGTGAAATGCGAGAAATTCAAATGCTATTATTAGCTATTGGTAGTAACAATTTAGAATATGGAACAAATGTACGAAATGAATTGCAAAGAGAGGACTTATGTAGTTTTTGTTGCCAAAAAAAGTAACTAATAAATACTAATTATTTTCATTTACTATTATGCGTGACGCAAACTTAATCAAAATAATGATAGAGGAACGAGCATTAGTAAAATTGATCAAAACCATTGGAGAGAATGAATATTCTACTAGGGATTTGTTGAAGAAGTTGGGTGCATATGGATATGGGCATAAGTTATTACTCAAGGCTGAAGAAAGAGAATTAGTAGAAAGAAATAATGTTAAAAATAAGACATATAATAAATTGACAAAAGAAGGTAAGAAAATTATAAGATTGGCTAAAGAAATCGGTGTTTAGTTTACTTTTTTTATAGTAATTTTCTCATAAAAAAAGAAAATCCATAATTTTTTCTCTTTAATTTATCATAGTTTTCTAAATTAGGTTACCAAATACCTTTTTGTTGCAACTAATATGTATGTTTGACTATGACCTGGTCAAATTGTTCTGTTCTTTAAATTTGGCAATTGTTGTTTTCAAGTCAATGGATATCGGGTAATATTTTGATACCTATGAATAAAGCAATTATAAAAAAATAGAAGATGTAGTCTAATACGTCGATTATCATTTATTGATTGAGTAAACCCCCATCATAACCATTCTTTTCTGCGCCATTGTCTATAAAGAGCTTGATTTAGGTATATGTATATTTAAAGTTGGAAAATCCTCTTTAATGAATTCATGACCTATCAAAGGTTATGAATTGATCATCTTTTGCATATTCTGTTATTATCGCATGTTGAATATCATGATGATCAATATCTTTATAGGAATATTCATTATATTCAGATTTGCATATAAAACATTTGGTTGTTTTTCTAATTATCCAAATTTATTCCTAAGAGTTTTCTGCTCCTTTTTTAATATCTTTGGTTAATGATTTATCTATCTTTACTATCTGCAATTTTTCAATGGATTTCCATTTTTTAATATATTAGATATCTTGTATAATTGCTACTAAACAGCTTTATGACCAATAGTTTCTCATCAACTTGTTATTTGGTTGCTTTCATATGACCGATTATCTAAAAAGCCACTGCTTTTCAAATCATTTACCGGTCTTACAGTGCAAGAGTTCGATG
>JBBRRG010000118.1:0-3919 GCA_038200895.1 Candidatus Nitrosocosmicus sp.
AAACACAAATGTGACTGGTCTTGCCAATCCATTTGTAAGCAAAGAACAAATTGATGAAAAAGTAAAATCAGTGCTCTCTTATGCACTAGACAAGATTGAGCATCCAGTGGGAATCACGCCGAATATAGGTGATTCAAGACAGATCAAGTGTGTATTTGGTAACGTCTTAAACGACTTTTGGTGTGACATTCCAACATTTGCAGTTAAGTAAGAACTATGAACCGCGTCTAAATTTTTTATTGCAGATCTAACATTTATTTTCTTCAGTTATTCGCAACTGCCAATATTTCTCTAACCTATAAAAAGAATTGATTTTTTTTCGATGGTCCTGTTTTTTTATTGAAAACCAAAGATTTAGCTTTTTATATTTTAAAATATATTTGCTTTCTAATTTGATAAAACATTTAAAAATGATCTTTAGATAATTTCAAATATTCAAAGTTAAATTTTCTTGCAGTGTTAACAAGATCTCAAACATTAATAATTACTATCCACTTAACAATTCGAATTTAAATAATATCCTTTTTTTCCTTTTTATAAAAATAGTGAAAAATGCCTCCGGTGGCACCTGAGGCTCAGATTTTTTCTTATACTAAATATGGGATTAGACTTATTTATGAATGTGAATCAGTTATCATTATCGCAGTTGTGGGGCCTGTTTCAAATAATATCCTTATAGGGTTAATTACATTTTGTACTATTTTAGGAGGAGGACTTGTTAGCATCGTTACATAATATGACAGTTTATCTGCATCTTTAATTTTATATTCAAAAACTAAATCAGGTCTTGTATTTGCTAGATTATTACCGTAGGTTATCCTATCTTGTTCGTCTACAGGAGTAAGTCTATATCCAACAGGATTAACAGGGTCAGAGACCTTCAGTGAATACGAACTTGTAATTTTAAAATTGGTTACTACTATTTTAGAATTCGGAGTAACTTCATATCTTATCGTCTTGTTATCTAATGGACCTGTGATTACTGAATAAATGTAATCTATTTTGTATGTTCGTTCGCCTGTTTTTGGATTAACTTGCTTGTCTTTAAGATAAATAGTATTTGTAATATCGTTTAAGTGAATCTTGGCATATGCAACATTTGTAAAGCTTATTATTACTAGAAAAACTACTGGTATTGCTATTAGATAACTTTTTTTCATGTGCATAGAAGACCAAATTTATTTAATATAGTTTATTATACTCTAATTTTTGATCTATTAACATTGCCATTAATAGGTTGATTTTTAATTCAAAGATGGAGTTTTCATTGTCTTTAATAGAATCCTGATATTTTAGGTATCTTTTACTTAGGACTTGAAGTAATAGTTGTTTGTCTTTCTCTGATACATTTTTAATAAATTTATCCAAATGGTCCACTATTTTGTCATATGTTTTATCCTTTTACAGATACTGGCGATAATTGATCTTGAGAAATATAGTTAAATAAATCCAAAAGCACTAAACCATATGAATGATATATTAAATATTGCAAAATCAGATGGCAATTTATATGATGTCGTTTTTACAGATGAGAACATTTGAAATAAATAAACTGTTGATATAGAACCCTGATAATGAATCATAACAGCAGGTTATTCCAAATATTGAATAGTATTATGTAAATAGTAAGTTTTTCGATTGAAATCATGATGATATTCACATGAATTTATAATCTTTTCATTATTTAGATAATATCTGCAATGTTTTTTTATATATCATATTTATAACTACATTGGTGAACCTTACGAAAATCAAAAGCAGCTTCCACGTCTAAATTATGCTGATAGGGATTGGTATAAGGGAATTTCAGGATTGGTGATGGTGCTGGTGGCATCAAAAGATCAAAACAAAACTAATGTCAATGCCACAAATAGTCTTGCGTATGTAAGTTCTGTTTTTATGTCAGCTTCAATTAATAAACCTGCAATTGGAATAGCCGTTCCAGACTATGATAATAATTGGAAAACATCAAAACCATTGCTTGGATATTGGGTAGGAATATTAACTTTAGATAAGGTTCAGAAAATTATAGATTCCCTTGATCTTACCAATGGCCAAAGGATTATAGTTTTTGATCATAACGGCACTGCATTAATAGATTTATCCATTAATGACTCAACTAAAAGTAATAGTAATAAAAAGAATTTGACTTCTTTTTATAATCTTGTAAGCGTAAAAAATGCTTTGTCAGGAAAAAAAGGAATAGTAACAGATACAATAAATGGAACAAAAGCCCTTTCTCTATATCGACCAATTGATGCCCATTCACATACATGGGGAATTCTGTTTTTATTACAGTATCCTTAACAATCAAGAAAAGCAATTAATCCATTATTTTTTTATTCTCCTCTTTATAATTTATAGAAATAGAGTGATCGCGTGAGTGCTGTGTATGCTCATCGATGGATTCTATTTGGTTATTATTATTTAGTAATTTATCCTGCTCATTAGTTTCATCATTTTGTAGATTGTTTTGGTTATTTAAATTCTGTTTACTAATTGATTTATCTTATTGATTACGATATCTGTATCAAACATATTGTTATTTACTACAGTATCCTCTATAGGGTATTCACAGCGTTCATAGCCTTCACTAACTTCTATAGGTAACCAAGATTTAGCTTTTAATTATATAATTTAAATTTTTTTAAATCCTTTGTTCTGTCTATCAAACACATATAATTATGGTGCACTTGCTCAAATGAATTCCCATTGAAGACTCTCGTTAGCAGTAAATATGGATTTAGTATAGAATATGTTCCAACAGATAATGTTCAAAACCAATTATAATATTCAACTCCTTTTGTTTCATTTTATGGTTATGAAATAGGTAATAATCACGTTGTACAGATAACTCTTCATCCCAATGATAAAACTCTTCGAGTTCAGAAAGTAGGATTTTGCAGAGTATAAATTCGGTGAAAAAAACACTTGTTACAGGGTGGGCTTCGGTGGATTCATCATTTACAATTGATTTAAATTTGGTTATCGTTTAGATTGGTTTTCTCTTCTATTTTGTTTTTTGAAGGACATTGTGCATTGATACAGAATTGCCATTGATACCTTTTCTTCTGATTGTATCCGGTTCCTGAAACAATAGGCCATTTGCAAGTTTCACATAACTTGTTTATACCTTTTATTGTACCATTTTGCGGCAGTGATGCGGTTACATTGCATTTGTTGGTTGAAAAAAGAGAACAACCTGCAAACCTTTTTTTGGTCTTGATTGCTTTTTTTATTATCAAACTTCCTTTCCTACAGACAGGACAGCTTCCTAAAATTGTAATTTTGAAAGGAGGATTTTTCTCTTCGCCTCCTGTTACCAGAGCCTTACCTAATTGGATACCAATCTCTTTTTCATTTTGTTCAAAAAATGTTATAGATTTTTTCAACTCTTCTTTGGCGTCATTAACTACTTTTGTATATGTAGATGAGCCTGTTTCGATTTGTTCTAAATTTTCTTCCATCGATCTTGTCATTTCATTAGAAACTATATTGGGAACATATTTGCGCAGCAAATTTATTACTACAATACCTAGATCGGTCGGTCTTATGCCCGGACTGTTGTCGATAGCAGTAGTGGTGTGGGCTTTTGTTTTACCCGGATTTTTTGATGTGTTTGAATCTGCTGATGTGGCGGCAATGGTAGTTGTAGAAGTGGTATGAGATGAATAAGAAGAAAGAGGGGAGGAGGAAGAGGAAGATGCTATGGAGGATGGAGGGTGAGAAACGGCAGCCAAAGGTAAGTTGTTGCTACTGCCTGCAGAACGATTATCTTGATGATTGGAAATGTTTTGATTTTGTTGTGATGTCCTAACAGAATTGGTTATATAGTTTCGTTTATAAAGTGTGTTTATTATTTCGGCTCTTGTTGCTTTTGTACCAATTTTTTCTTTTTCCATTTTTTGTAATAAACTAG